>PMLK01000068.1 GCA_003158875.1 Chloroflexota bacterium | reverse complement strand
CTTCGATCACGTTCTTGGGCGTCGTCTGCGTCTTCTTCTTGAATACTTCGGCGATCACGATCGCGTCGTCATCGATCCGATAGACGACCCGCCAGGTGGAGTCCTCGTTCATGATTCGTAGTTCGTGGCACCGCTTCCCGATCGAGGGCATGGGCCGTGAGACGGGCATCCCGAGCGACTCACCCTGCTGTATCCGCCGCAGCAGCAGGTCTGTCTCGATGCGTGCCTCTTGCGACAGCGGAGGTGTTCTCACCTCGCCGTGGAGCCAGACCAGGGGCCTGTCGTCTGTGCTCACGGTCGCCAGTATATGTCCGATCCGACATAGCCGTGGACCGCCGGATCGCCACCTGATACTCCCAGTCGTTCCGTCTCGATCGCTGATCGTCTGGGCGGCGAGGGCGTCGAATGCTGCAGATTTGCCGCATGATCGAATCTGGGCTTTTGACCCCACGGGGTCAGGCGACTGGCGCATCAGGAACGCTACGTTGGCCGCGTTCCTGCGAGCTTGCATCTTCGGTAGGGTTGGTATCGACCGGGATGCGGCGACCACACCCCGCAAGGAGGATCCTCTCACCGCTACTCGCAAACATCGCCCTCTCGGTTTTCACGCACAGGCGATTGACCTTCGCCCCATCACGGGGCGTCCATCCTTACGCTTGGGCTTGCCCTCCAGACCGGGCCGATCCAACCGATTACTCGCGTGACGGTCAGGACCCTGGCCGGGCGGGCCGGAATCGGCTCGTTGCGGATCCGAGGTGAGCTCGATGCGGCTATCAGTAAGAGCTCTGCTCGTCTTGTCGCTCAGCTCGGTGGCGACGACGATGGGTCTGGCGCTCGGCTGCTCTCTTTGGAGCGCGAGCACACATCCCCTGGCTGTCGTCCTTGTCCTGGCCGCTGTTGCGGAATGCGTCGTCCTGCCGATTGCCATCGCGTCCTGGATGGACCGCCAACTAGCCCGGATCTGCGGGACGCTCTCCACAGTGGCGGAGGGAGTTGCGGGGGCGATGGCGCGCGGACTCGACGGTGTCGCGGAGGGCGCCCTCGACACGCCCGCTCACGCGACGATCATGCCGACCGAGGGGTTCGGAAACGACACGATTGCCGAGACGGCGATCGCTGCCAACAGCGTCCTCGAGGCCGTCGCTGGGGTAGTCGCGGGCTACGAACGGGCGCGGGTGAACTTTGCGACCACTCTGCGAGAGATTGGCGAGTCTGTGGCGCTGCTCGCGACGACCGCAAGCGACATGGGGACTACCACATCCCAGGCGGAGGTGGCCTCGAACCAGATCGCTGCGACCCTGTCCCAGGTGGCCGTGGGGGCGACGGAACAAGCCCGCGCGGCATCCAACACCGCTGAGGCCGTCCAAGAGCTCGCGGCCAGCATCAGCCAGGTGGAGAGCGGAGCCGGCCAGGTCACGGACCAGGTCTGCGAGGCCGCCGAGGCGGTGGGCCGGATGTCAAAGGCCCTCGACATGGCGTCTCGCTCCGCCCAGGCGGTCCGCAGTTCTGCCGACCGCGCCGAGGAGGCCGCAGCCAACGGAACCGAGGCCGTGAGAATGACGGTCTCGGGCATGGCACGGATCCGCGACACAGTCGAGGCGGCGTCGCGCAAAGTGGTCGAACTCGGAGGCAAGTCGGAGCGAATCGGCGACATCGTGGAGACGATCGACGACATTGCCGCGCAGACCAACCTGCTGGCTCTCAACGCCGCGATCGAAGCGGCTCGGGCGGGCGAGCAGGGCAAGGGCTTTGCCGTCGTCGCNNCAAGCTCGCCGAGCGCTCTTCGCGCGCAACGGGCGAGATCGGCCAGCTGATCGCGCAGGTCCAGCACGGGACCACGGAGGCCGTCCAGGCGATGCAGGCTGGCACCCTCGAGGTCGGAAGGGGCGCGGAACTCGCGGACCAGGCCGGTCGATCGCTCGATGAGATCGCCGAGACCGCGCGGGCTACCAAGGAAGCCTCTATGGAGATCGCGGGCGCAGTCTCGGCGATCCAGGAGGCAACGGGCGGCGTGGTCGCGGCCACCGACGCAATCGGGGGAATCGCCACGAAGACCAGACGGGCATCAAACCGTATGTCGAGCACCTCCGATACGGTCATCTCCGCAGCCGAGTCCATCGGCGCGGTGGCGGAGGAGAACTCGGCCGCATTCGAAGAAGTATCTGCGGCGACGGCTGAGATGTCGGTGCAGACCGCGGGCCTGGTCTCCTCGGTGGCCGTGCTCTCGGATATGTCGGCAGACTTGAGGCGAGTCCTGGCGAAATTCGCGCTCGGCGAGGAGGTCAGTTCGGCTCCAGCTTCGTTGCCGGATCGAACGGAATGGCGACGGCGAGTCGCGTAGGCGACGGCCGCGCGCGCGGCCGGAGCACAGATATCAAGGAGAAATTCGATGGCAATGTTCGGGGCAGGCAAGCTCAAAGTCGATGTGATCACTGCAGAGGGTCGCGTGCTCGGAATGGTCGGCAGCACCGGAAATCTGGCCGACTTGATGAACAAGCGAGCCCTCATCCCGCTCTCCGAAGCTCAGTCAGGCCCGGTCACCGGGGCCATGGCTCCGGTTCGGCAGGCGGAGATCGACCCGTACGACACCATCCTCGTCGGGGCGGCCACGGGCAGCACGCCGGTTGTTCCACCGCTAGAACGGTCGGAGATGTCGAAGTTCCGGGACGCCTACGATGCGATTTACGAGGCAGGCAAGATCCGAGTCTCTGGAACGATCTACGCCATGCCGGGCCAAAACCCGACGGACACGCTCAATCGCAGCATCGACATCGCGATCCCGATCTTCGACCTGTCGGTCACTTGCGACGGCGCGCCGGTGCCCTTCGCCAGGGATGCGGCACTGGTCGGCCGACCGAACGTGAAAGTCGTGTCGGCGACGAAGAAATAGGCCACGAGCCATCCCGGTCCGCTGAAGCTCGGCCGCTGGCCGCAAGGCCGGAGGTTGGCGGCGAACCCCGTTGGGGGTCAAGAACCGGATTCTCGACTGCGACGCTGCTCCTTCTTGGCCTGATCAATTCGGTCGCTCTCCCTCTCCTTGTGGGCCCTCGTGATGGCCATGGCTCAAAGGATCTCGAGTTCCGCGTCTTCGACACAAAGGAACGCGCCGAGGACTTCGACCTCGACTCAGCACTCGAAGATGCGGCTCGGACTCCCCGGTCCAAGCCGGGCGATCTCTGGGCCCTTGGCGACCATCGAGTTCTCTGCGGCGACGCCACCAAACCCGAGGACGGCCTCGGCCACGCCGGCCACGCTGGCCGCCACCGCGACCCCGACGGCGTCGAGCCTTCCCATCGTCGCTCCGGCGCCGACATCAGGCACCCTCGGAACGGTCACCGGCAGACAGGGAACAACCCTGGCCCTTGGTCCTTTTGCTAATTCCGCCCTCAAGAACCCTTACTTTCGCGAGTCCGTGGAACAGACGAAGGCATTGTGGGCATGATCACCTAAACCGGCCCCACTTTCGGCCGGTTTGATCATCAGAGTTGGCCCCACCCCCGACCTCAAATCCGTAGGCTCGATTGGTCTTGCTAGGCCATCACGAGCGACGGAGGAAGGAGTTGTCGAGGGTGGAGCAGTTCGAGAGTATCCGCCGAGATCACAGGGAGGAAGGGGTGTCGATCCGCGAGTTGGCGCGCCGTCATGGGGTGCACCGGCGAGCGGTCCGCCAGGCCCTCGCCTCTGCGGTCCCGCCACCACGCAAGCCCGTCGAGTCTCGGGCTCAACCGGCGATCGGAGCCCACGCAGCGACGATCCGGGCCTGGCTTGTCGAGGACGCCAACGCACCCCGCAAGCAGCGCCACACGGCCCGCCGGATCTGGGAGCGCCTCCTCGACGAGTGCCGCGCCGACGTGGCTGAGTCCACCGTCCGCCGGTATGTCCGCGAGTGCCGCCGCGAGCTGAACCTCGAGCACCGCGACGTCGCGATCGTGGCTCATCATCTGGCCGGCTCCGAAGCCCAGGTCGACTTCGGCCTGGCCGACGTGATCATGGCCGGCGAGCGCACCTCGGTCTCGGTCTTCGAGCTGCGCCTGTCGCACTCCGGCGTCGCGGTCCACGTCGCTTTCGGCTCGGAGGGCCAGGAGGCATTCCTCGAGGGCCATGTCACCGCCTTTGCCCGCATCGGCGGGGTGCCGGCCCGGATCCGATACGACAACGCCCGCTCGCTCGTGGCCCGGGTCCTGCGTGGACGGGACCGAACCGAGACCGAACGTTTCGTCGCCCTGCGTTCCCACTATGGCTTCGACNNGGTCAAGAGCCTCGCCGATCTCAACCGCCGCCTCGAAGAGGCGGACCGGCGCGATCTTGCCCGCCACATCGGCGCCCGCCGGGTGACGGTGGGTGCTATGGGCGAGGCCGACCGAGCGGCATTGCAACCGCTGCCTGGCGCTCCCTTCGACGCGGCCCGGATCGCGACCGTCCGGGTCGACTCCAAGGCCCGGGTCTGCGTCCGCCAGTCCTTCTATTCGGTGCCCGCCAGATACGCTGGCCGAGGGCTATCTGCTCGGATCGGCGGCACCCGCATCGAGATCGTCGATGCCGGCACAGTCGTCGCCTCCCACGAGCGCAGCACGATCCGCGGCAGCCAGACCCTGGTGCTCGACCACTATCTGGAGATCCTGTCCCGCAAGCCTGGCGCGATGCCCGGTGCCCTCGCGACCCATCAGGCCCGCGAGCGGGGCGTGCTCACGGCCGCACATGAGGCGTTCTGGGCCAGGGCGCGACGCAAGTTCGGCGACGCCGGCGGCACGCGGGCGCTCATCGAGGTGCTCCTGCTCCATCGGCGACTGCCGTTTCCGGCGATCCATGCTGCTCTCGAAGCCGTCAACTCGACGGGCTCGGCAGACCCTGCTCTGGTGGCCATCGAGGCCCGCCGGATCACCGAGCACCGGGGCCCGACCGGCTCGACCGTTCCCTCTGCCACCCATCTCCAGCGTTATGACCGGTCGGCTCCGGCCCTGACCGTCTATGACGGCCTCCTTGGGAGGACCACCCGATGAGAGGTCTCACCGAAGAAGCGGCCGCGGTCGGGATCGACGTTGCCACCCGAGTCCTGCATCTGCCGACCGTCCGTGCAGCGGCCGACGAGCTCGCCGCCGCGGCCGTCCGGGATCGGGTCACCCACCGGGCGTATCTGGCCGAACTGCTCGCGGCCGAAGTCGAGGACAGGGAGTCTCGCCGACGGGAGCGCAGGATCGCCGAGGCCCGCTTCCCGCGCATCAAGCACCTCGCCGACTTCGATCTGGGCGCCACACCAACGATCCCATCTGGGACTCTGGCGGCTCTCGCAACCTGCAACTGGATCGGTGAGGGTGAGCCGGTCGTGCTCCTCGGAGACAGCGGCACCGGCAAGACCCACCTCCTCATCGGGCTTGGCATCGCCGCCTGCGATCGGGGTCTTCGGGTTCGCTACGTCACCGCGGCGGCGCTCGTTAACGAGCTCGTCGAAGCCGAGGACGAGCGCGAACTCTCCAAGGTGGTCGGCCGCTACGGCAGGCTCGATCTGCTCTGTCTCGACGAGCTCGGCTACCTGCACCTCGACCGTCGGGGTGCAGAGCTCCTCTTCCAGGTCCTGACCGAGCGCGACGAACGGGCCTCCATCGCGGTCGCCTCGAACGCGCCGTTTTCCGAATGGGGCCAGACCTTCACCGACCCGCGCCTGGCGGCCGCGGTCGTCGATCGGCTGACCTTCCGGGCCCACATCCTCGAGACCGGATCGGCCTCATATCGGCTCCGGACCAGCCAGACGAAGCGGAAGGAGGGATCGCCGGCGACCTGATCAGCGACCTGTCAGAAGGCCATCACACCGGTCGGGGTGGGGCCAACTCTGGTGATCACGGTGGGGCCACTTGACGCGATCATTCCCAGCCGGTGCTGGCACGCATGGCCGCGCGCTACAACGATGCCATCAGAGTGGTCCGGAACGCCCTCGACCCCACCTGGTACGGGCTGACGGCAGCGGCGCCCGAGCTCCCGGGCGACCCGCGCATCCTCCACTATGGGGCGGTCGGCAGGATGCGTGAATATGAGGTCTGCCGTGAAGCTGTTGATCAGGTCGCCAGGAGCGTTCCGGGCGTGCGCAGGGTCTGGCTCGGGGCCGATGAGGACTCGGTGCGGTCCATAGTCGACGAAGTCCATCCGTACGTCGAAGGTGCTCCTGCCTTCGCGGCTGCCCTTGCAGCAATTAGACCTGACATCGGCCTCGCTCCTCTGGTTGACGATGAATTCGACCGGGGCCGCTCGGAGTTGCACTGGCTCGAATACGCCATGGCGGGCGCGGCCACTGTCGCCACCTGGACCATGGGTGGCGGCCCGTATGACGTGATACGTGACGGGGTCGACGGCATGCTGGCTCGCAACCGGGCCGACTGGCGGGAAGTGCTGCGGCGGCTGGCAGCCTCTCGGACCATGCGCCAGGAGCTGGCGGGCCGCGCGCGAGAAAGGGTGCTCTCGGAGTACGACGCGAACGTTAGGGCGGAGGAGTGGGCCGACGCCTACCGGTGGGCAGCAGAGCATGGCGGCCGCGGCGCCCTGCCCCGCCTGCACGCGGTGGGTGCGGACTTCAGTGCGCTGGCAACGCGAACCGCGACCGAGGCGCGGGACGCGCTTCGACACCGTCAACGCTCTCGGACCGACGCACACGATGCGGTAGAACTCCTCGCCGAAGCCCGCCGTGGGCGCCGCCTCTGCTGGCCCGATGGAGCCGACGATCATCCGCTCGTGTCGGTGATCATCCCTGCGTGGGACCGTGGGCCCACCTTCGTGGAGCGTTCGATCGCCTCGGTCCTCGCTCAGACGTACCAGAACATCGAGGTCATCGTCGTCGGCGATTGCGCTAATAGGGAAACGGTCGAAACCATCGAGGCAGTCGGCGATCCCAGGATTCGGATGGAGAACCTGGCCGTCAGCGGTCCACAGCCGCTCAGGCCTGAGAGGGCCCGGCTGACCTCCGGTTCGCGGCAGTGCAACCGGGCCCTGGAGATGGCCCGAGGACAGTGGATCGCTCCCCAGGCCGGCGGCGACGAGTTCACCCCGGATCACATCGAGATTCTTCTTGCAGAGGCGATGGAGCGACGCCTTGAGTTCGTCTACGGCTCATCCTGGATAGAGGTTCCGAACGGGCTCTGGTTCCGCCTTGGCAAGTGGCCCCCTCGCCGTGCCGGATTCGCCGCGGGCTCGGTTCTGTACTCCGCCGGCCTGCGCTTCTTCCACTTTGACGAGGAGTGCTGGCGGGAAGACGAGCCACCCGACTGGAGCATGTGGCGTCGGATGCTCGAAGCCGGGGTCGGCATGGGCTTCGTCGATCGGGTCGTGGTCCGCCGCTACGCTGAAGGACCGTGACGAGCAGGACCGCATTCGGCAACTCGTCCGCACACGACGGTTTCATCGTGTCGGCACTCACTCGGCACGATCCACCAACGTGTCGCGTAGGGCCGTCGGGACAGCGTCGATCCTCCCCATCGGAGGCAGCACTGCCGGGACACACACTGGCCCGGACGCGCTGGGAGGCCGACTTAGCCGCCCAACCTCCACGGTTCCGCTTTGCGAGCACATTCGTTGGCCTAGGTCGGCGTCAGGCCA
>PMLK01000039.1 GCA_003158875.1 Chloroflexota bacterium | reverse complement strand
AAGCGCTTCTTCGGCGCCGCCCGCAACATCGAAGATGGCGGCTCGCTGACGATCATCGGTACCTGCCTGGTCGATACCGGCTCGCGCATGGACGATGTCATCTACGAAGAGTTCAAGGGCACCGGCAACAGCGAGTTGATCCTGGACCGCAAGCTCGCCGAGAAGCGCATCTTCCCGGCAATCGACGTCCAGCGTTCTGGCACCCGACGCGAGGAGCTCCTCCTGGAGGAGGGGACTCTCAAGATGGTCTGGACCATGCGCCGGATGCTTTCGGCGGTCGGAACCAACGAAGGCCTTGAGCTGCTGCTCAATCGCCTCGCCAAGAGCGAGAACAACGTCGACTTCCTGGCGAAGCTGACCAAGAATCTCGACCAGGCCTGATCGCCCCCCCACTTCATCTTTCGGCCGCGCTCATAGCTGCGCCCGGCCCGCCACGTGCCGCGTGCGAGAATTGAGCCATGTTCATCGACCGAGTCAGGATCTACGCCCATGCCGGGAGCGGCGGCGACGGTGCGGCAACTTTCCGGCGTGAGGCTCACGTTCCGCGCGGAGGCCCCGACGGCGGCGATGGCGGCCGCGGCGGCTCCATATACCTGACCGTCGACCCGGGCGAAACCAGCCTTCGAGATTACCGCCAGGCCCACCATTACAAAGCCACTCCCGGCGGTCGCGGTTCGGGTGATCGAATGCACGGCAAGGCCGGTGCGGACATCTATCTCAAGGTGCCGCCCGGCACGAGCGTCTTCGATGACGCGACGGGCGGTCTGCTGGGCGATCTCGTGGCCACGGATCAGACTCTGATGGTCGCCCGCGGTGGGAAGGGCGGCCTCGGCAACGTCCACTTCGCGACGTCCACGCACCAGACGCCGCGCCACGCCCAGAAAGGCGAACCCGGCGAGGAACTCTGGATTCGACTCGAGCTGCGGCTGATCGCCGACATCGGGCTGGTGGGCTTGCCGAACGCGGGCAAGTCGACGTTGCTCGCGGCGCTTACGGCGGCGCGGCCCAAGATCGCGGACTACCCATTCACTACTCTCGAGCCGAATCTCGGCGTCCTGGACCTGAGCGACGTATTGGACGCCGCCGATCCGGAGACGCGCCGGCCCACTATCGCGGATGTTCCAGGGCTGATCGAGGGCGCCAGTACCGGCGCCGGACTCGGCCACGCGTTCCTCCGCCACGTGGAGCGGACGCGGATGCTGGTCCACATCGTCGACGGCTCCGACCGTGATCCCGAGTGGAGCTACAACGTCATTCGTGACGAACTGGAAGCCCACGATCCGGCTCTGCTGCGCAAGCCGACGCTCGTGGCATTCAACAAGATGGATCGGCCCGGCGCTGCCGACGCATGGCCGGCGTTCGAGAAGGCCCGGCAGGCCCAGGGTCTGCCGGTCGTGGCCATCTCCGCGACCGAGCGTCAGGGAGTGGCCGAGCTGCGCGCGGCGCTGGCGACGCTCCTGCCCTCTGCCGATTCGCTTTCCGAGACGCCGATGTCCGATGGGGTCGTCGTCCACCGCATCGACGGCGTGGGCGACTCGTTCCTGGTTGTTGTGGAAGACGGCACGTACGTGGTTCGCGGCAAGAAGATCGAGCGACTGGCGGCCCAGACCAATTTCGACGTCGAGGAATCGGCCGAGCGCTTCCAGCGAGATCTCGTGCGGCTTGGCGTGGATGAAGAGCTGCGCCGCAAGGGCATAGTTCCGGGAGAAACGGTCCGCATCGGCGCCACTGAACTCGAATGGGAGCCGGACGACTGGGACGACCGTTGATGGCCGGGCGCGCGGTGGAACCCGTGACCGCTCCGTCCGCCTGGATCGACGCCTCCGATCGGCGCGTCGGAATCCTCGGCGGCACGTTCGACCCGATCCACTACGGCCATCTCGTCGTCGCGGAGCAGGTTCGCGAGGCGCTGCGGCTGGACCGAGTCCTGTTCGTGCCTGCCCCGAGGCCGCCACACAAACTCGACGACGACCTCGCCACGGTGGCCGATCGTTGCGCCATGGTTCGCCTGGCCATCGCGGACAACCGAGCTTTCGAGTTGTGCGAGATCGAACTGCGACGCGACGGTCCGTCATACACGGTCGACACGCTGGCCGAACTGGTCGGCGAGGCGAACCGTCACGGTATCGAGCGCGAGCTGTGGTTCATTCTGTCCACCGAGGCGCTGGCCGGACTGTCCACCTGGCACGAACCGGTTCGTTTGCTCGAGCTGGCGCGTCTGGCAGTTGTGCCGCGGCCGGGCTCGCCGCTGCCGGACCGCGACGCTCGCACGGCAGTCCTGCTGGACGGCGAGGCGACCCAGGATCGAATCGATTGCGTCCAGACCGTGCCGCTGGCCCATTCCTCGTCCGACGTGCGCGATCGCATCGCCGCGGGACTGTCCATTCGCTACCTCGTGCCGCCGGCCGTGGAGTCGTACATTCAAGACCACGGCCTGTATCGTTCTGATAACACCTTGAGGACCGCCTGACGTGACCGATTCTTCGACCTCGCCCGCGACGACCGCACCTGAGACCCTCCCCAGCCCCGACGGCCTGCCGCGCCGCCGCACAAAACTGGCCGCCGTGGATGAGACCGCCCTGGCCGACGCGCTGGAAGCGGAAGTCGAAGCCGCGGCCGCGGCGGACGCGGACGTGCCGACCGAGCCGGAGATCGAAGAGTCGCTCCGGGCCCGCGGCGCCCGGCTGACCTCGCTCGAAGTTGCCCGCTTGATCGTCGACGCCGCCGAGGACAAGAAGGCGGCCGACATCGTGCTGCTCGAGGTCACCGAGCTGACGTCCATGGCGGACTACTTCGTGATCTGCTCCGGCGGCTCGGAACGGCAGCTCGGCGCGATCGCCGACGGCATCACCGAAAAGCTGCGCTCCGAGGGCGTCCGGCCGATCGGGCGCGAAGGCGGTTCCAACTCGCACTGGACCCTGGTGGACTTCGGGGCGGTAATCGTCCACATCTTCGCCCCGCCGGAACGCGACTACTACCAGCTGGAACGCCACTGGTCCGAGGCCAAGACGATTCTCAGGGTGCAGTAGGAGCCACAAGCGGGTTGCCGAGAAGTTCCGGTGAGGTTGCAATCGGCGCGTCCAACGAGCCTTGCGACCCAACCATCAGCGCCGTAACTCTCAATTCCGTAGACTTACTGAACCGGTGGCCACTCGCGACGCCGCCGAGCTGCTGGGAGATCCGGCCATTACTACCGTCTACGCTGCCGAAAAACGAGTCCATCTCGATCCCACGATCGTCGATTACGTCAACATCCGCTGGGTCGACGAGTGGTGCAAGCGCTGCAACATCTGCGTCGAGATCTGCCCCAAGGACAGCTTGCTGCTGACGCACGACGCGATCATCGAGGCCACGGACTGCATCCGTTGCGGTCTTTGCGAGCGCTATTGCCCGGACCTCGCCATCGAGGTCCTGCCCAAGCGTGACGAAGCCGCGTCCACCGGGAGGGCATAGCGATGGCCAAACGACTCGTCCAGGGCAACGAGGCGGTCTTCCTCGGCGCCGTCAAGGCGGGAGCGAGCTTCTTCGCCGGTTATCCGATCAGTCCCTCGTCGGAGATCCTGGCCCAGGCATCCGTCTACGCCTCCAAGAACCCCGAGTTTCGTTTCCTTCAGGAAGAGGATGAGATCGCGAGCGCCAACGCGATCCTGGGCGGCAGTCTGGCCGGGGCCAAGTCCTTCACGGCGACTTCCGGCCCGGGCTTCAGCCTCATGCAGGAAGCGGTTGGCTACGGCCACAAGGTCGGCATCCCGTGCGTAATCGTCAACGTGATGCGCGTCGGTCCGGGTACCGGTATGCCGACGATGCCGGGCCAGGGCGATTTACTGCAGACGCGCTACGGCTCCACGGGCGACTACACGAGCATCGTTTTCTATCCGTCGACGGTTGCCGAGTGCTACGAGTACTCCATCCAGGCGTTCAACGCCGCGGAAGAAAGTCGAAGCCCGGTTGTGCTCCTCTCGGACGCTTTCCTGGGCCATCTCAACGAAGTCGCGGACCTGGACACCATCGACGTTCCAGTGGTTCCGCGGACGCTCGAGCCGCTGGCGTCGGGCAGCACCCGGCTCTTCTCGGGCGTGGCCACGTACCCCGACGGTGAGCCCGCCACTGCCGACGGCGACGAGTTCATTCGCCAGTACTACGAATCGCGGGACAACCGCCTGGCCGTGGCCGAAAAGTACAACTTCCACGAGTACGGCTGGAACAAGGATGCCGAGACGCTCGTCATCGCGTTCGGCATTACGGCGCGAGTGGCGCGGCCGCTGGCCCCGTACTTCGCTCTCTTCCGCCCGATCCGGATGTGGCCCACCCTGGACAAGGAGCTGGCCGAGGTCGCGGGCAAGTACAAGAAGATCGTCGTCATCGAAGGCAGCGACGGGCAATACGCCAGCGTCGTTGAGCACATGCTCCTGCGCCGCGTCGAGCGAGTTCCGCTGCTCGGTGGACGCATGAGCATCGAGGCCATCTCAGAAGGCCTCGACCGAATCGGCATGCTTCCCGCCGGCTTCGCAGTCGACAAGAAGTCGACCGTGGCGGTCGGTTGATCCGCGTCCCCCGGAAGAGGTTCAGGCAATGGCAGTCAAGGACAAGCTAAAGACCGAGCTGTTCCCCACGATCTGGTGCCCCGGTTGCGGCATTGGTCTCATCATGCAGCAGCTCGCTTCGGTCATGGACGACCTCGGTCTGGACAAGACCAACACCGTGCTGATTACCGGCATCGGCTGTACAGGCCGCATGGGCGCCTACATGAACTTCGAGTCCGTTTACACGCTTCACGGCAGGACGCTTCCGGTCGCCGAAGCCATCAAGCTAGTCCGCCCCGAACTGAACGTCATCGTGGTTTCGGGCGATGGCGACACGGCGTCCATCGGCGGCAACCACCTGCTCCACTCGATCCGCCGCAATCCCAACGTGACGGTCATCTGCAACAACAACGAGATCTACGGCCTGACCGGCGGTCAGGCGGGACCGACGACGCCCAAGGGCACGAGCACCATCTCGTCCCCGTCCGGTGCCGGTTACTCGCCGATCAACCTGCAGGGCGTGGTCGCTTCCAATCCCAACGCTTTCTACGCCAAGACCACGGTCTACCACCAGGGTCCGATGAAGAAGGCCATCAAGGAAGCGATCCAATGGCCGGGCTTCGCCTTCGTAGACGTGGCCAGCCAGTGCATCGAGAACAACGGCCGGCGCATCGGTTTCTCGAGCGCGAACGACATGCTCCAGAATTACCGCACCGAGTACAAAGCCGCTCCCGCCGGTGCGACCCATCTGGAACCGCACCAGACCGGCATCGTCAAGGGTGAGCCCCTCCCCGTCGCCGGCGGGTCCGGCAACGGCTCGAAAAACTAGGCGCGGACGAGGAGAGACCGATGTCAGGCAAGTCGATCGTCATCGACGGAGTAGGTGGACAGGGCGTCCGGGTCATCGGCAGCACCATGGCCAGCCTGCTCACCGTTATGGGTTTCGAGGTCACGCTGCTGTTCGACTATGACTCGTCGGTCCGGGGTGGCATGAGCGAGGCATTCCTGCGCTACGACACCGAGCCCATCTCCAACTTCGTAGTCGAGTGCGCGGACGTGGTCCTGCGTCTGGCGGGTCGAGGCCCCCACCACCTCAGCACCGATTACGTGATCGCCGACATCGGTCTGATGAAGGCCGGCGAAACCGGCGAGGAGATTCCGTTCCTTCAGCTCGGCGTCGAGAAGTTCGGTCGCGATCTCTTCGGCAACATGATCGCGCTCGGCAGACTGCTGTGCGTCTGCGATGTCGACTTCACCGAAGACCATCTCCGCGAAGCCCTGCCCAAGAAGTACATCGAAGACAACATCGCCGCCATCAAGTGGGGCTACGGTCTGGACCAGGACTCGATCAAGAAGATCGTTTCGGAGCAGGCCGCCGCCAGTTTCGCGGCACGTTACGCGGCGAAGGTACTTGCCGGAACCGCTTCGTCCGAGGCCGTCGAGCTGGCCGCGGCTCAGAAGTAGCGCCTCGCCAATGAGCACCAGGCGACGGGGTCGTGGGCACGGCGGGCGTGGCCAGGCTGCGGCGGCGGTTCAGGCGCCAGCGCCGGTCCAGGCCGACGAGTCTTCGACGGCGGTCGAAGCGTCCGCAACTCAGCCCCAGGCCGCTCGCGACGGTTCCCCGTCGCCGCGCCAGGCCCAACCCCGCCAGGCCCAACCCCGCCAGGGCCAGCCGCGCCAACCCCGCCAGGGCGATCGCTCCGGAGCCGGACGGCGCAACGGCGAACCTGGCGAACGCGACGAACGAGGTGCGCGCAGCGAGAGCCTGGATCGCGGCGCCGGCCGCGAGATCGCGCCGCCCATGCCAGTCGAGGCGTGTGGCGACGACGGGGCGGACGACTCCGAACCCGCCGCGGCGAAGTCGTCCTGCACGCTGGCTCAGATGCGCCGTTTCATCAAGAGTCGCCCGTACATCCCCCTCCACGAACTCCGCCGCCGTTTCCTCATCGAAGGGATCGAAGACGAAGTCAGCCCGATGGCGACCGGCGACGGCGTCCTGTATGTGGGCTTGCCATCCCGTGAGGCCGGGTTCCTGGGCGAACTGATCAGGGCGGGCGAAGTCGGTTGCGAGGTTCTTCTCGACCCGACCAGTCCCGGCATCGTCGGCGTCTACCCCATGAGGCCCGTCGCCCGCCAGTAGCCTCGCCGCCGCTGCCTTCGCCACGGCCTCGCGCCCACGCTCCCGACCGCGCCCCACCCTGCTAATCTGACGCCACAGGCGAAGGAGAGGGTATGGTCTGGAAGGCGCGCGATATCCCCGATCTGAACGGGAAGGTTGCCATCGTCACCGGCGGCAACGGAGGGCTCGGTCTCGAGACGACCCGCCAGCTTGCCGCCCACGGGGCGCTGGTGGTGATCGGGGCTCGCAACTTGGACAAAGCTGAGGCGGCGCGACGGAACATCCTGGCCACGGTTCCGGACGCGCGGCTCGACATCCGCCATCTGGATCTGGGCTCGCTCGCTTCGGTCGCGGCATTCAGCGCCGAAGTAACTGCCGCTCACCCCAGGATCGACTTGCTCTTCAACAACGCCGGCGTCATGGCGGTGAAGGAAGGCAAGACCGAGGACGGGTTCGAGACCCAGTTCGGGACGAACGTCCTCGGGCACTTCGCGCTGACTCTGCAGCTGCTGCCGGCGCTGCTCTCGGCGGAACGGCCGCGGGTGGTCTGCACCACGTCCACGGCGCGTTTCATCGCCGGTTCGTACGACCTGTCCAACCCGAACATGCACGGCTGCTACGACCCCTGGGACGCCTACGGCCTGTCCAAGCGGGCCGACCTGCAGTTCGCCTTCGAGCTGAACCGGCGGCTTCAGGGCCGCGGCTTGACTGCCTACGGTGCCGATCCGGGCTTCTCCAAGACCAATTTGCAGGCCACGAGCGTTCGCGCCAACGGCGGCTTCAGACAGCACTTCTGGAGCGGCGTTACTCAGATCATGGGCCAGTCCGCCGCCATGGGAGCGCTTCCTCAGCTGCGAGCCGCAACCGATCCCGCCGCGGTGGGTGGCACTCTGTACGCCCCGCATTGGATCACGTTCGGTGCGCCGGTCGTCAGAGGCGTAGGCCGGAACATCGACAAGCCGGAGCAAATGACGAGACTGTGGGAACTGTGCGAGAGCGAGACGGGCCTGACTCTGGCGCAGGCCCTGGCCTGACCCGCCGCGCGGCCTACATGCGCGGTTATGCTGCTCGCCTGTCGTCGTCCGAACCCCATGGAGACTTGAAGTCATGTCGTTCGTTCCGGTAGCCCAGACATTCGTTCTCAACCAGAGCCTGGTTTCGGTGGGCGGCGATCTGTGGATCGACGACGTCAACGGGCAGCGTGTGTTCGAGGTTGACGGCAAGGCGATCGCGATCAGGCGAACCCTGGTCCTCAAGGACATGCAAGGCTCGGTGCTCTATCAGATCAACCAGTCTCTCGGTCACCTGCGCAGGACCTTCGAGATCAAGCGCGGCGATCAGGTAGTCGTCACCATCCAGAAGTCGCTGGTCAGCTTCTTCGGCGACAACTTCACCGTCACGGCCGCCAACGGCGACACTCTCGCCATCAAGGGCGATTGGATCGCTCGGGAGTTCCGTATCACCAACGGCGGCCAGGACGTCATCGTCGCTTCTCGCAAGCTGGTGAGCCTGCACGGCGGCTACGCCGTCCAGATCGCCCCCAGCTTCGATGTCCCCATGGGGCTGGCGATCGTCGTAGCCCTCGAGCAGATAGAGCTCGAAGAAGGCCACCGCTAGGGTCGGAGTTCGCAATCGCTTGCGCCGGCTGCGGATCTGCTCAAATGTTGAAAGGCGTCCTTTGAACACGCCGATGCGGCTATGGCCGTGGCATACCTGGTGCTGCAGGCGCTGCTGGTTGTGCCCAGTGGCATTGCGTTCGGGCACCCGGTTTCCACCACTCGCCTGCGCTACTCTGTGGTGGCCGCCGAGTCGTGTCGGCGTTGGCTGTGACGTCCGGTCGGGTCTCCGGCCGGAGAGGGAGACGAGCGATGGGCGATCCGAAGCAGGACGCGGCAACCGAGTCGGCGGCCGCTCGCCGCGTAATCGTCGCCGGCGACGTCACGTTGGACTGCAACCTGGCGCGGACTCGGAAGCTCGTCGATTCCGGCATAGCCTGGAATGCCACAGACCGCTCTGAGATGTACGCGCAGCCGGGTGGGGCGGCCCTGATGGCGCACCTCATGACCGAGGTCGCTGGGACGCTATCGACGGAAGGCACCGCCACCACGGTCTCCGGCCCGAGCCTTTCCCCCGAGACCCGGGACGATCCCCACCTCCACAACTCCTACGCGATCTGGTCGCGGTTCCCGCGCAAGAAGGGCGATCGAGACAGCAGCATCTGGCGCGTCGAGGAGTTCCTGGGGCTCGATCGAGCGCGAAAGCCTGAGAGCGCGCCGGCTGCGCAAGACTCGTCCGCCGACCTGGTGATCCTCGACGACGCAGGCCTCGGGTTCCGCACGGCACCCGAGAGTTGGCCCACGGTCTTGGGGCTAGGCGACGACGCGGCCTCGACGAGCCCTGCGGCCGGCGCCCGGCCCTGGGTCCTGCTCAAGATGGCCTGCCCGGTCGCATCGGGCGAGCTCTGGCGGCGCGTGCTTCGGCTCCATGCCGGGCGCCTGGTCGTTGTCATGACACTCAACGACCTGCGCCTCAGCGACGTCAAGATCAGCCGTGAACTCTCGTGGGAGCGGATCGCCGGCGACCTGGCCCGAGAACTGATGCGCCACCCGGCGGTCAACGGGCTGGTCAGCTGCGCCCACGTCGTGGTCTCGCTGGGCACCGGCGGCGCCGTGCTGCTGTCGCAGCGCGGTTCGGTCGACAGCCAGCTCGATCGATTGGTGGAGCCCGACTGCCACGTCATCTTCGACCCCGAGGCGATCGAGAACAGCTGGGCCGAGCAGTATCCCGGCTCGATGATCGGCTATGCGTCGTGCCTCACCGCCGGCATCGCGCGCGAACTACTTATGAACCCGGATGAGCCGGACGTCCATCGGGGCATCAGAAGCGGGCTCGCCGCGAGTCGGGCGCTGCACCTCCAGGGATACGGCCCCGCGGACTGCGAGCCCGGCCGGGCCGGCCTCAAGTTCCCAGCCTGCGACATCGCGAAGGAGCTGGCGAAGGAGCCGCGGGACTTCTCGGTCGCCGCGATCCCGGCCGTAGCCCCTGACTCTTGGTCGATCCTGGAAGGCCGCTACCCCGAGGGCCTCGAGCCGGTCGCCGAGGCGGTCGCCCGCGACGGCGTCGAGGTCGCGCTCAAGGACGTTCCAATCGGCAGCTTCGGCAAGTTCGTGACCGTCGATCGAGGTGAGATCGAAGGCTTCCGCAGCATCCGGACGCTGATGCGCGAGTACAACTTCGAGCCGGCGCCGCGCCCGCTCAACATCGCCGTCTTTGGGCCTCCGGGCGCCGGCAAGTCGTTCGGCGTCAAGGCAGTTGTGAAGTCGGCTCTCGACGCCAACCTGATCGAGGACCTGACGTTCAACCTCTCGCAGATGCGCGACCCGTCGGAGCTGGCCGACGCTCTGCATCAGGTTCGCGACGTCGGCCTGCGCGGCAAGCTGCCGTTCGTGCTCTGGGACGAGTTCGACTCGCGGCTCGGCGACGAGTCGTTCGGCTGGCTGCGCCATTTCCTGGCGCCGATGCAGGACGGCGCATTCCAGCAGGGCCAGATCCTTCATCCGATCGGCAAGGCCATCTTCGTCTTTGCTGGCGGCACCAGCGTCCGGCTGTCCGACTTCGCAGGCAACAAGACCGACGACTTCCGCCTGGCCAAGGGCCCCGACTTTGCCAGCCGCCTGAAGGGCCATGTGGACATCGTGGGTCCGGACCCGCGGGGCGGCGACCCCGAAGCCGATCCCTATTACCGCATCCGGCGGGCCATTCTGCTGCGCTCGATGCTGCTGCGCGACCGGCCCGGGCTCTTCGAGCGCAACGGCAAGGCTGCCCGACTCACGATCGACTCCGGTGTGCTGCGGGCCTTCCTGGAAGTCGGCTCGTACAAGCACGGCGCGCGATCCCTCGAAACGATCGTGGCCACGAGCACGCTCCACGGCAAGAGTCGCTACGAACGCTCGACGTTGCCGGCGGCCGATCAGCTTGACGCCCATGTGGATGCAGCCGAGTTCATGAAGATCGTCGAGCGCTACGTTCCGGAAGGCGAGCTCCTGGAACGCCTGGCCGAGGCGGTCCACATCGAATACTGCGATGAGATGCTGGGGCTCGGGCACGGCTGGAACGGCACGCCGGAGTACCTGACGAGCCACGCGGTGCTGGCCAAATACGCCGGGCGACCGGCGAAGCTCGAGACTCTTCCGGCGCTGGTCGACTACGATCGGCTCTCGGACAACCTCAAGGAGCAGAACCGCGGCGTGGCTCGCGACCTGCCCGGCAAGCTGGAGGTGCTGGGACTCGTGCTGCGGCAGGATGCGCCGGCCGGGGCACCGGTGGTTTCGGTCGATGCGGCAGACCCCCGCGTGGAGCGGCTGGCCATCCGAGAGCACGACCGATGGGTCGCTCGCAAGATCAAGACCGGCTGGCGCTACGGCGACCCGCGCGACGACGCCAAGAAGCTGCACCCCTGCATCCGGCCGTGGGAAGAGCTGCCCGACAACGAGAAGGAAAAGGACCGGATGATGGTCCGCGAGATCCCCGACATCGTCGTCGCCGCGGGGATGACGCTGGCGCGGCTGGAGGATCTCACCCGGCTGCGCATCGGGGTCACGGGTCACCGCGTGCTCACGGAGACGGACCTGATAACGGCCGGCATCGGGAAGGCGCTGGCTCGGATCGAAGCCGAGTATCCGGGTCGGTCGCTGATGGTGGTCTCGTCGCTCGCGGAGGGGGCCGATCGTCTGGTCGCCGCTGCCGTCCTGAAGAGGACGCACTCGTGCCTGCAGGCGGTCCTGCCACTGCCCAAGTTCGAATACCTCGACGACTTCGCGACCCCCGCTTCCAAGGAGGAGTTCCTGCTCTTCCTGGCCCGGGCAGATGACGTCGTCGATCTGCCGGCGCAGGTCAGCCGGGAGGTGGCTTACGCCTCGGCCGGCCAGCGGATGCTCGATTGCATCGACGTCCTCGTGGCGGTTTGGGACGGCAACCCTGCTCAGGGCGAGGGCGGGACCGCGGAGGTAGTGGGGCGGGCCCGGGCACGCCACCTGCCGCTGGCCTGGATCCACGCCGGCAACCGCAAGCCGGGCACGATGGAGGCGACCGCGTTGGGGGCGGAGGAGGGCACGATCACGTTCGAGAACCTGTAGCGGGCAAGGGAAGGGGCGGGAGGGCAGACGAATGGCGCACACGATACCCGGAGCAGCAGCTCCGGCGGACGACAGGCTGGCGGCGTTGGCTGCGGTCGCGGGCTCACTCCGCCGCGAGAGCCACGTGCTCCACGAGCGCCCCGAACTGCTGTGGCAACAGCTGTACAACAGGTTGCAGTGGGCCCTATCGCCTCTCGCCGAAAGACTTCAGCCGCAGCGGGAGCGGCGGAGCCGCCCGGACGCCCGCCCGTGGATCAACCACTACAGCCGGCTGCGAGAGTCCGAATCACTACTTCTGACCCTCGCGGGCCAGTCTGGTCTCGTCAACGGGTGCGCGGTTGGCCCCGACGGTGCCTGGGTCGTCTCCGCCTGCACCGACCATACGCTCTGTATCTGGGATACCCAGACGGGGGCTGTGAGGTCCACACTCACAGGTCATACCGGCATGGTTATGGCTTGCGCAGTGAGCCCTGATGGCAATTGGATCGTCTCCAGTGGCGGCGGACACATAGGAGACGATGTGCTCAAGATCTGGGACGCCGCCAGTGGCGCAGAGCAAACGACCCTCGTTGGGCACACGCACTGGGTTCGGGATTGTGCGGTGGGTCCAGATGGTACCTGGATCGTCTCTGCTAGTCAGGACGGCACTCTGAAGATCTGGGATGTTGCAACCGGCTCTGAGCGGACCACGCTGACCGGCCACGTCAGCAGCGTCAACGCCTGTGCTGTGAGCCCGGACGGCACATGGATCGTCTCCGCCAGCCACGATCACAGCGTCAAGATTTGGGATGTACATACCGCCACTGAACGTTTGACCCTTTCAGGCCATGCCGCCGGCGTGAGCGCTTGCGCTGTGAGCCCTGAAGGAACCTGGATCCTCTCTTCGAGCCGAGATGGAACCATCAAGATCTGGGACGCTGCGACTGGCGCCGAGCGGGCCACCCTCGTCGGTCACGTCGGCGAAGTGAGAACTTGTGCGGTGAGCCCGGACGCAACTTGGGTTGTCTCCGGCGATAGCCAATCTACGCTCAAGATATGGGATGTTGACGCGGCCCGCGCGGATTCTCGGAGCATCCCATCTGGCCATGTTGGGGGCGTGAGCGCTTGTGTGGTAAGTCCCGATGGCGCCTGGATGGTTTCGGCGAGCGGTGATTGCACGCTCAAGATTTGGGATGTTGCAACCGGCGATGAGATTGCCACGCTCACTGGGCACACGGGCCCCGTGTCGAGTTGCGCGGTTAGCCCAGACGGAAGATGGATTGCCTCAACAGGCGGCAGCAGCCTGAAGATCTGGGATGTGGCGACCAGAACTGAACGGGCCACGCTTACTGGTCCGCCTGACTCTGCCTGGCGTTGTCAAGTGAGCCCAGATGGCACGTGGATCGCCTCCCTCGGGGACGATTCGATAACGGTCTGGGACGCCGGGACCTGCACAGCGCGGGCTACCTTGGCTGGCCACGCCAGGCCACAAGATGGTAATCGTCACAGGGTCAATGCTTGTGCCGTGAGCCCGAACGGCACCCAGATCGTCTCGGCCGGAGGCGACGGCACACTTAGGATCTGGGATGTTGAGACGGGCACCGAACAGGCCATCCTCAGCGGGAACGCTAGCGGCGTCCAAGAGTGTGCTGTCAGTCCGGATGGAACCTGGATCGTCTCCGCAGGCAGGGATCGAACTCTGAGGGTATGGGATATCGTCGTCGGCGCCGAACGCGCTGCGCTGGTCATGTCCGGGGCCGCGCAAGCTATGATCTTGCACCCGTTCTCGCCGATCGCGGCATGGGGGGACGCTGGTGGGGGCGTGCATCTCGCCCGCCTCGTCGGCATCGACTTTGGGCCGCTCGTCGTCACAGCAACTAGCCACGATCATGAGCTGACGGCCCGCTGCCCCGCCTGTCGAGAGACGTTCCCGGTCAAGCGCGCCCAACTCGGCACCGAACTCGCCTGCCCAAACCCCACCTGCAACCGTGCGCTACGGCTGAACCAATTCACGCTCCACTAAGTCATCCAATCGGCAGCTCTGTGGCGTCGTTCGCGACACGAGGAGGAACAGATGTCTGAAGAGGGCACGCGGCCCAGCAAGACCTTCCGGATCTTCGTCAGCTCCACGTTCAGCGACCTCAAGGCCGAGCGCGACGCCCTCCAGCGATACGTCTTCCCGCGCCTCCGCGAGCTATGCGCGAAGAGCGGCGCCCGGTTCCAGGCCATCGACCTGCGTTGGGGCGTGAGCGAAGAAGCCGGCCTCGACCAGCGCACGATGCCCATCTGCCAGGGCGAGATCGAGCGCTGCCAGAAGGTGACGCCGCGCCCAAACTTCGTCGTCCTGCTGGGCGATCGATACGGCTGGCGCCCGCTGCCGCCCGAGATCCCGGCCGCCGAGTTCGCCGCGATCGAAGCCAAGGTCACCGCGGCCGACGACAAGGCACTGCTCAAGACCTGGTATCGGCTCGATGAGAATGCCGCGCCGCCGGTCTGGTGCCTGCAGCCACGCAAGGTCGACATCGCCGAGAGCGCCACTCCCGAAGTCCGCAAAGCGGCCACCGAGCGAGAGAAGGCCCAGTGGGCAGATGTCGAAGCCCGCCTGCGAGCCATCCTGTGCGGCGCTGTCGCAGCCGCTGGCTATGACGAGAAGGCCCGCGTCCGATACGAGGCCTCCGCCACCGAGCAGGAGATCCTGCGCGGTGCCCTTCAGGTGCCAGACGCAGCCGGCCACGTCTTCGGCTTCTTCCGGGCACTCGAAGGCGAGCCGACCGAAGCCTCCGGCCGGGACTTCTTCGATGGCGCCGTTTCGGACGGTCGCTTCGTCATCGACACCGAATCGCATGATCGCCAGACGGCGCTCAAGGAGAAGTCGCTCCGCCCGCTCCTGGGCAGGGAAGACGAAAAGGGCCAATGGAAGTCGAACGTCCACGACTATCGGGCGAGCCTGACATCTGACGGGATCACCACCGACCACATCGGCTCACTGCCGGACGACTACGAAGCCTGCCTGGCCCTCCTCGACGACCCCAAGGCGACGGGCACGCTCTGCATCGACGTCTGGGGCAGCCTCGGCCGGCTAATCCGCGACGAGCTGGATATGGCCGCCAAGATCGACCAGCAGAAAGCCGAGATCTGGGCCCATGAGGACTTCGGGCGCGATCGGTGCGCTCACTTCGTCGGCCGCGAGGAGCCGCTGGCAGCGATCGCCCAGTACCTCAATGGCGGCGAAGCCAAACCGCTGGCCATCGTCGGCGAGCCCGGCTCGGGCAAGTCCGCCCTCATGGCCAAGGCGATCGAGCAGGCCCAGCTGGCCCATTCGAACGCCCTGGTCGTCTACCGCTTCATCGGCGCGACGCCGGCTTCGTCGGACGGCCGCGCGCTCCTCGACTCGCTGTGCCGCCAGATCACCCGCGAGTACGGCGGCGACGCCTCGACCATCCCATCGGAATACAACGACCTCGCCGTCGAGTTCGGCAAGCGCCTGGAACTGGCCAAGGCCGAACGCCCACTCATCGTCGTCCTCGACGCGCTTGACCAGCTGGCCGGCGCGGCGCGGAGCCTGTCGTGGCTTCCGGCGAACCTGCCGGCCAACGTCCGGCTGGCCGTTTCGACGCTGCCGGGTGAGTGCGAGAAGGCACTCCTGGCCAAGCATCCGACGCCCGATGTCATCTCCGTCAAAGCGATGTCGGCCGGCGAAGCCGACAAGCTGCTCATGCTCTGGCTCGAGCATGCCGGCCGGGCGCTCCAGCCTGCCCAGCGCAAGGAAGTCCTCGAGAAGTTCGGTCGCTCCGAAGGCTTGCCGCTATATCTGCGGTTGGCGTTCGAGGAGGCCCGACTGTGGCGCTCGTATGCTCCGGCGGCCCAGACCGTCCTGCACGAAGGCGTCCAGGGGCTGATCCGCCAGAACCTCTTCCCGCGCCTGTCGCAGCGCGTCAACCACGGCGACGTGCTGGTCCGACATTCGCTCGGTTATCTCGCCGCCTCTCGGTATGGGCTCTCGGAAGATGAGGTCCTCGACGTTCTTTCGGCCGATGACGCGGTCATCGACGATTTCGCGGCCCGCTCGTTCCAGGAGGCAAAGGATCGCAAGCTTCCGATCGTCATCTGGTCGCGGCTCTACTTCGACGTGGCGCCGTATCTCACCGAGCGCAGCTCCGAGGGCACCACGCTGCTGGCCTTCTATCACAACCAGCTGCGCGAAGCCGCCACGGCCGAATGCCTGGAAGGCGAGCGCGCCCAGCGGCGCAATGCAGAGCTGGCCGGCTACTTTCGCGTCCGCTCCGATCCGGCCAAGGACCGCAGCTGGACCGGCGGCTACGCCCGCGGCCTCAGCGAGCTGCCCTTCCACCTGGCCGGCGCTTGCGTCGGCGACGAGCCCGAGCCATACAAGCAGGAGCTCTACGAGACGCTGACCGACTTCACGTTCCTCGAGCGCAAGGCGGCCGATGTGGCGATCGCCGAGCACCCCGGGCCGGACGGCAAGACGACCAGAACTTACGCGGGCGTCTACGCGCTCCAGGACGATTACGAGATGGCCATCGAGGCCCTGGGCGGCGGCAAGGCCGGCGGGCGGAAGCCGCTCATTGTTACGGGGACTGATTTCGGGAAGGGAATGGTGTTGCGGTGCCCGTGGTGCAACACGATTTCGCCTTTCAAGAAGGAGTGGCGCGGCAACGACATTCCGTGTCCTAAGTGCGAGGGGCCGCTGCGGGTCAATGAGTTCGTGGTGGGGAAGTAGGCCGATGGGCTCATCGGGCAGTGGAAAGGCCGGTCTCGGAATTGTCTTGAGCATGGATGAGAGACTCGAGATGGTGTCGGCCTACGCGCGAGCGCTCGGCCGCGAGGCAAATGTCGTCGCCGGGCACCGCGAGATCCTTTGGCAGCAGATTCACAACTGGCTGCAATGGGAGGGCGACAAAGTCAGAGAGCAGATGGAGCCTGCGCGGGCCAAGCGGAGCGTCCGTGGCTCGCGCCCCTGGATCCGCATAATGATGCCACCCGGCGAATCGGGCTCCCTGGTTCAGACAGTGCCACTTTCTGCAGATCCATCCTTCGAGCCGACTGCAGTCCACGTGAGCCCGAACGGCCGATATGTGTTGCTGACCGGGCCGGTAAGCCCTGGGAACCATTATGTGTGGGATCGCCGGACCAGGGCAGAACGCCTCACCAGGGGCACAGACATTTCGTTCTCGCCCGGCAGCATGCTGCTGCTAGTAAGAATGAAGGGGCGCTTGGTCAGCGGCCATTGGGAATCCACTTACTCTGTTCATCTTGAAGATCCCGCGACAGGGCAGCAGGGCGCTGCACTGTACGAGCAATCGGATCCCATCACTTGTCTGGATCTCAGCCCGGATGAGCGCTGGCTCGCCCTTGGCTGCAAAGATGGAACGATCAGGGTTTGGGACCTGGCGCAGCGCAGACTCCACGTGCAGATGAAGTCGCACGATGGGCCGATGTCTCTCTGCCTCTTCACTCGCGATGGCACGCGCATTCTCACGGCCGGCCAGTTTCCGAACGGCGGCGGCGCGGGGCGGAGAGTATGGGATCGGGATTCCGGCCATCAGGTGTTTTACTGGGAGGGTCGTGCGTGGCCCTTCACGCGAGAGGAGTGCGACCTCAGCCCCGATGGTCTCAGAGTAGCGATGATGGATACCGATGGCTGCAAGGTCTTCGACCTGCGTACCGGCGAGTTGCTCTGGAAGCTCGGGGCGACAACCGGTGCTGTCTTCGACAACTCAAGGTACAGCCCAGACGGACGCCAGATGCTGGTCCATGGTGGAAGGAAAGCCAGCTTTCCGTGGATCGCCGATCCAAAGACCGGCTCCCAGGTTGGGGTGCTCAAAGCCGGCACCCAAGCCGGATTGTTCAGCACCGTCGGAGCATTCAGTCCAGACGGCGAGCAGATACTCACGGTTTCGGGACCTGAGATCAAGTTCTGGGACGCGGCCAGGGTCGAGGCGGACTCGACGGAGCAGACAGCATGGGGCGGCGCGGCGGTGGCGTTCAATCGCGACGGCAGTCGACTATTGTCGTCCCCAAGCCCTGCGATTCTGTGGGACACAAGAACAGGGGGTCAGATCGAGACCTACGGCCTCAGGCGCCGTAGGCAATCCGATGGCACCGTCAAGACGGTGCAGGTGCCCGCCGCCATCACCTTCAGCGCCGACGGTCGGGTGTTCCTTTCAGCCGTCGAGTCTGAGCCAGTGAGGCTCTGCGGCTCTCAGTCGGGACAGGTGCTCCGAGAGTTCGGCGATCCTTGGCAGGATGACCCATCCGCATTGAGTCCAAGTGGCGATCTCGTCCTGACTGGTGGCCACGGCCAACCTGATTGTGAGATCTGGGACGCGGCCACAGGCACGAAAGACAAGACGATCCACCTCGACGGCAGGCCCCTAGAAGCGTCGTTCGGACCGGATGGGCTCAGAGTGGCGATCCGCTCGACCTCGGCAGGAGCGGGCGGGTTGTTTGGACCTCCCAAGTTCCATCTCTGGGATCTCCAGAACGATCTGCGCCTGGCTTCGTCCGAAGGGCGATCATGCGTCTTCAGCCCCGATGGCCGATATGTCGCATTCGACCAATCCCTCTGGGATGCGCGAACGGGCCAGGATCTACATGTCCCCTTTGGGGCATTCAGCCCTGACAGTCGCCTGGTTCTTTCGCTTCCATCCGAGGGCTCACAGGAACTCGAAGTCTGGGATTGCGTTGGCCTGCGGCGCGTCGCAACCCTACAAGGTCACACGGCCCAGATACGAGACTTCTGTGTGAGCCCTGATGCTACGAAAATCGCGTCGGCCAGCGATGACTCAACGGTGAGGCTGTGGGTGTCTGAGACGGGCCGCGCCGTTGGGATCCTTTCCCATTCTCTCCCCGTGGAGGCCTGCCGTTTCAGCGGCGATGGTCGGTACCTTTACTCAGTTACGCGAGACAAGCTACTCACGATCTGGGATATCGGCAGCGGGAGCCATTCGGAGATCATTGCGTGTCTGCCACTACCCCGGATGCGGATTTCCGCTGACACACTCGTCTTCCACGATCATTTCCCGATGCTGGCTTGGGGAACCGAGTCCGGATTTGTCCAGCTGGGCCTCGTGCAATGCCTGACACCTGGGCCGACCGTAGTCACGGCGGCCGATCGCGGAGCAGGGGCGCGCGTTCTGTGTCCGGTCTGCATCTCGGAGTTCCCTGTCGCGCCAGGGCAGCTTGGGATGCCGATTCCCTGCGCCAATGCGGATTGCGGCGAAATCCTCAGGGTGAACAGCTTCGTCGCCGACATGAGGCCCTAGGGACATGCGCGCTACGCGCGACGCCTCGCCGTTGCTTTCTCGCTGGCAGCGCCGCCTCAGCCGCGCCTGGGCCGCAGTCCGCTGGCCAACAATCACCGTCCTATTCGCGGCTGCCCTTGTCCTCGGCTGGATCGGTTTCGACCTCAACTCGCGGGCGCTCGGCGAGCCGGGCAGCTTCCTCGACAACCTGTACCGGACGCTCCAGCTCTTCATCATCCACTCCGGCGCCGTGGCGCAGCCGGTGCCGTGGCAGCTCGAAATCGCGCGCTTCCTGGCTCCGGCGGTGGCGGCCGGCGCAACTCTGAGCGCGCTGGCGACGCTTCTCGGCGAGCAGCTGGCCGCCGCCCGCGTCCGGTTCTATTCCAATCACGTGGTCGTGTGCGGGCTCGGCCGTCTCGGCTCGCTGCTCGCTAGGACGCTGCGCGAGGCGGGGTATCAGGTGGTCGCCATCGAGTCGGATATGGAGAACGGCGCCATCGCTCGCTGCCGCGAGGTTGGCATCGTGGTCCTTGTGGGCGACGGCACGGATCCCGCCATGCTGCGCCGGGCCGGAGCGAGCAAAGCCGGGTACCTCTTTGCCGTTGCGGGAGACGACGGCAGGAACTCCGACATCGCCATCGCCGCCGCCGCGCTGGCGGGCATGCGGAGCGGCTCGCCGCTCACCTGCTTCGTCCACGTCACGGACGACAAGCTCGCCGATGTACTCCGACAGGTGGGGCTGGCTCGCCGTGGAGGCGGCGCGCGCATCGAGTATTTCAACGTGGCGGAGCTGGGCGCGCCCGCGCTTCTCACGGACTACCCACCATTCGATGCCGAGGGCAAGACTCCCCTGGGCGCGCCGCACATCGTGGTCGTGGGCCTCGGCGAGATGGGCACCAGGCTCATCGTGCATGCAGCTCGCCGCTGGCGGTCCATTCCGGGCGTGAGCGGCAAGAAGCTCAAGATCACCGCGGTCGATCTTGCGGCCGACGCTCGGGTCGCCCTGCTGCACGAGCGTTTCCCGCGCCTGGCTGATGCCTGCGAGTTGAGGCCCCACAGCGTGGATCTCGACTCGGCCGAATTCGAGCGGGCCGACTTCCTCTTCGGCCGCCGTGGCAAGTCGGACGTCACCGGCGTGTATGTCTGCGTCGGCGACGATGCAGTCGGCCTCCGCGCGGCCCTGCACCTCCGCCATCGCCTCGGCGACCGCGCCGTCCCGATCGTCGTCCGCACCACGCAGGGCGGAGGCATTGCCACGCTTCTGGGCGACGGCCACGGCGAGACGTACGGCAACCTCAGCGTGTTCGGGCTCCTGGACCTCGTGTGCCGTCCGGACGTGTTGCTGGCAGGGCAGAACGAAACCCTCGCGCGCGCAATCCATGCCAACTACGTCGCGAGCCGGCGCCTGGAGGGACAGTCTGCCGAAACGAACCCCTCCATGGTGGAGTGGGCGCAGCTACCGGAGTCCCTCAAGGAGTCGAACCGGGCGCAGGCGGCCGACATCTTCCGCAAGCTCGCCCTGATCGGTTGCGACATCGTCCCCATGACCGACTGGGACGCCGCGCCGCTGGCGTTTGCGGCCGACGAGATCGAGGTGCTGGCGCCCGATGAGCATAAGCGCTGGATGAAGGAGCGCCTGGCCGCGGGGTGGCGCCTGGCGGCGGCCCGGAACGAGGAGCGGAAGGAAAGCCCATACCTGGTCTCCTACGGGGATCTGGCCGAGGACATCAAGGAGATGGATCGGGCGGCCGTGCGGGGGATACCGGGGTTCCTGGCGGAGATTGGGTTCGCGGTGGTGCGGGTGCGGCGGGGCGATGTCTGGTCATGAAGGCAGAGTTCTAGGTGGTGCTTCTCAAGTGACGCTGGATCCGAGGTCGCACGTCCTCGAGGCAGTCGATGGAGCGCTGAAGCTCTCGGCTCCGTTCCTCGCCGCGGATCCAGCGCGGCTGCCGGGGCAGCTCACGGGCCGATTGGTGGGAACTGCCGACCCTGGCATCGACAGGTTCTTGGGTGAGATACGCAATAGAGCGCCGCGGCCGTGGCTTTGCCCTCTGACCGCGTCGCTCGCCCGAGCGGGCGGTCCGCTTGAAAGGGTTCTAGTCGGCCAGAGTGAATGGGTGCTCGCTCTGGCAGTCACACCGGATGGTCGCCACGTCGTCTCGGGCAGCGAGGATCACACGCTGCGGGTCTGGGATCTCGCGACCGGCCGTCTCGAGCACACGCTGACTGGCCATCACGCCAGGGTGTCTGCTGTGGCGGTCACCCCGGACGGCGCCCGGGTCGTCTCGAGCAGCGCCGACAACACCGTGCGGGTTTGGGACCTTGTCAGCGGCCGCCTGGAACGCACTCTCGAGGGTCACACTGATTGGGTGCGGTCGCTGGCTTTGACGCCGGACGGTAGCCGGGTTGTGTCGGGCGGCGGCGACGCGGACCAGACGGTGCGCGTCTGGGATCTGACGAGCGGCCGCCTGGAGCGGACGCTTTCGGGGCACAGCAGACGTGTGGAGGCTGTCGCGGTCACCCCGGATGGCGCCCGGATCGTCTCGAGCAGCTATGACGGCACGGTCCGAGTCTGGGATCTCGACACCGGCAAACTGGAACGTACGCATGAGAATCATGGGACCGCAGTAGCGGTCACCCCGGACGGCGCCCGCATGGCATCGATCTCCGGCCGCGGGATTCTAGTTTGGGACCTCGCCAGCGGTATGGTGGAACGCACGCTCGAGGGTTCCACTGGCTTTGTGCTGGCGATGGCGATCACCGCGGACGGGTCCCGGATCGTATCTGCGGACGAGCGCATAGTGCGAGTCTGGGACCTCGCAAGCGGCGGTCTCGAGCGCACCATCGAGGGCCACGCTTCGGCAGTACGCGCGGTAGCGGTTACCCCGGACGGCACCCGGATCGTCTCGGGCAGCGACGACGGCTCGGTGCGGGTCTGGGATCTCGCGCGAGGCAAGTCTGAGCCCAAGCCAGATGGCCACACGGGCCGGGTTTGGGCGGTGGTGGTCACCCCGGACGGCCGTCGGATCGTGTCAGGTGGCGATGGATATCAGGACTGCACGGTGCGCGTCCGGGACCTCGCCAGCGGTCGAATCGAGCGAACGTTCGCGGGTGGGAATGGCCGAGTGTCTGTGCTGGCGGTAACCCCCGACGGTAGCCGGGTCGTCTCGGGCGGCATGGACGGCAGGGTGCGGGTCTGGGATCTCGCGACCGGCCGCCTCGAACGTACCATCGAAGGTCACCGCGCCTACGGCGGCGTACGGGCGCTGGCGGTAACCCCCGACGGTAGCCGGGTCGTCTCGGGTGGCATGGACGGCGCGTTGCGCGTCTGGGATCTTGCCAGCGGCAATCTCGAACTCGCGATCGAGGCCCACGCCGGCGGGGTACTGGCGGTGGCGACTACTTCGGACGGCCGCTGGGTCGTCTCGGGCGGCGCCGACCAGCTGGTTCGGGTCTGGGACGCCGAGAACGGCCGTCTCGAGCGCACCTTTGAGGGCCACGACACTATTGTCCAGGCGTTGGCTGTCACACCGGACGGCAGACGGGTGATCTCGGGTGATGGCGGCGTTGGCTATAAGAACTTCACGGTCCGGGTCTGGAGTACTCAGACCGGCCGCCCGGAGTGCACGCTGGAGGGCCACACGGGTAGCGTGAATGCGCTAGCGGTAACGCCTGACGGCAGACGCATCATCTCGGGAGGCGACGATGGCACGGTGTCCGTCTGGGATCTTGGCAGCGGACAGAAAGTGGCATCTTGGATCACTGATCCTGGTGTCATGGTCTCGGCCAGTTGCACCGTGCACACGGACGCGCGGCTCTTTGTCTACGGCGACGAGATCGGTGGCATCCATGTTCTGTTGCTGCTCGAGTAGCCAGCGGGACCCCTCAGCTCCCTGGCGGCTGGTGCGTCCGATTACTTCTTCCTCGTCCCCTTCAGTGGCTGTCGCGATCAGGTACCCGCTGCGTTCCGACCGAGGCCCAGTAGTCGTCGGCGATTCTGATGTCCTCGTCGGTTATGGGACCATCGCCTACCGCCTCTTGCATGCGACGAAGGGTGAACTTGCCGAGCGCGCCCGCGGCTGCATTAGCCACGCTCTGATCGTCGCCCCACGCATGATCCTCGGATGCTTCTGAGAGCGGACCCAAGGCGCTCTCATCCCCGATTCGTCCGAGAGCCTCCGCGGCTTCTATTCGCACCTGCGGGTCTGGCGCATAGCTCAGCGCTTTGATCAGGGCTCGTACGTTCCCATTGGCCTCGAGCTTCTCGACGTTGGGTCGCCCGAATAGCGGCATTACCGGTTCCTCCATGCCAATCGCTGTCTTCCTGCGCCGTCGATCCGCCCGTAGGAAGGGATTCCGATTATCGCACCAGGAGCCGCACCAACCCAATGAGGACGATGCATCCACCAACGACAACAAACACGATTCCCGCTCTCATCCTGCGGTTGTAGGGGGCCGAATGGTAGATGGACAGAGGTACGGGCGACGGGTACTTCTCGTCGTCGCGGCGCTCGATCATCCATGCAAGCGCGATCACGATGATTCCAGCGATCGAAACGACCGCGCCCAGAACCAGCAGGAGCTCAGGAGCCATGCTCCAATCCCTTTCTCTTGTTGCGGAAGAGTCCGAATAGCCTGCGCCGCCATCCCTCCGCCACGCACCTCGGGCGGCCGACTAGACCGTCCATCAGTGTGACGGAGCCGAGCATCGGCCTTAGGCCGCACCTGACGGGCGCGGAGTCAGCTCGGGCCAGTCGACTCGAGTCCGATGCCGAGCTGAAGGGCGATTGGCTCGGACCGACCGGATGACGATCTTTGGTAGTGCAAGCGCCACCCACGACCTTGTTCGCGGCAACAGAATCGCCTCGATCCGAGGGGAGGCCCGGCAAGCCTTCACGTCCAGGCGGCGGTTATCCAAGATTGGGGGTCCGCCTGACAAGGTGACTTCCGCGGAAATCCCGGGCTCCGAGGCGGTCCACTGCCCAGTTACAATGTCCCGCTAGGAGGCACCTCGTCATGCCGCTATTCGGACCACCCGACGTCAGAAAGCTCAAACCCAAAGACATCAAGAAGCTTGAGGCCAAACGGGACGTGGGCACACTAGTCGAAGCGCTGGCCGACTCGCCGGACGCGGTCGTGCGCATGGAAGCCGCCTGTGCTCTGGCAGAGGTCGGAGATGAGAGCGCCCTCCCGGCCCTTCGAAGAGCCGCTAGGCACCCGGATAACCAGGAGCCCTACCTTTTCGTCCCTGGCGCCCCGAAGAACCAGGCCCGCTGGGGCGTGGCCCAGGAATCCCGCAACGCCATGAAGGAGATAAGGACGAGAACGAGAAGCCGATGATCAGGGCTCGTCTGATTGTGACCAAGATCGACCAGCTTCAGCTCGACTGATGGTCCGCGGGCAGAGGGATCGGCGTGGAGGCGTACGATTTTGACCTGAAGACCGGCCCGCACGGGGGACGCCGAACCAGTTCGCGATTGGATGAGTGTTCTAGCTGGGCAGGCGCGGCGGCCGATGACGAGGGTTTGCTGTCGGCCGACTACCCGGCGCGGCACACGGCGAGGTCATCGGCAATGCGGCGGCCGAGCGCCAATGGCAGGGGCACCGAATACTCGGTAGAGGTCGAGGTCGAGGTCGAGCTCGTGGCGAACGACGAGCCGGTTGAGGTCACGCTTTCCAGTACTGAGCGGTACCGTGGCAACGACTTCGGACTCCGCGGCGACTACCCTCGTCGGCTCAAGTCCGGCGGACGGTGGGTGGACTCGGCAGACTGTCGGCCGAGTGGTCGAGGGTTCTCCCGGGGATCGAGGCCAGGGCCGTCGCCAACTCGTGGGCCATCGGCGACAACGGTGCCACCGACACGACGATCACGATCCGCGTCCACCCCGAGGCGTGCCCGGTCCTGATCGAGGTGGACCGTATCTGGTCCTACTACAGTGAGCACCATGATGAGTTCGAGGCCTCGAACTACGCGGTGAGCGTGAAGAGCGGCAAGAGAGGCGCGCGCAATGCCTGAAGGCCGTGAGCGAAACCCAACCTGGCCATCCCTCATTCCGCTCGTCCCGGCCCTCCCGCTACCGGGCGGCCCGCGCGATCGCGACCTGCCGGGCCAGACGCATTGGGTGCGGGCGGCGGCGGTCACGCCGGACGGGCGACGCGTCGTGTCGGGCGGCTACGAGCTCCAGGTCCATGACCTCGCCGGGGGTGGCCTGGAGCGCGAGTTCCGCGGCGTCCGTGGTCGCGTGTTTGCGCTGGCGATCACGCCCGACAGCAGGCGGATCGTCGCCGCGTACGACAACTCGCTTGTCCGCGTCTGGGATATCGCACCGGCAGCCTGGAGCTGACGCTTGAGGGGCACGTGGAGCCCGTCCTGGCCGTGGCGGTCACGCCGGACGGCAAGCGCGCAATCTCGAGCGGGAAGGATTGCTCGATCCGCGTCTGGAACCTCGGGACTGGTGACTTCGAATACGCGCTCCGGGAGCAGCTCGGCAGCGTAGCGGCGCTGGCGGTGACACCGGACGGATGCCGCGTAGTCTCGGGCGCCGACATCGGCAACGGCGGGGACGGGACGGTGCGGGTCTTCGATCTGGCGAGCGATCGGCTGGAACGAATCCTCACGGCCAGCCATTCGACTGCGGCATTCAAGCCGTGGCGATCACCCCGGACGGAAGCCGCGTCATCTCGGCCCCTACGAGCGGCCCGCTCCGCGCTTTCGATCTCGCGACCGGCACCCTGGAGCGCTCGTTCGGCAGCAGGGGCGCCCACTCGCTCGCGATCACGGTGGACGGAACTCGCGTCGTCACGGCGGACGGCTGCCTCGCGACGCACGTGTGGAACCTTGCGACGGGCGAACTCGAAGAGACCCTCGAGTACCCCCCGGGCGTTTGGCCAGGCTCCTGGCTCACGCCCGGCTGCTCGGAGCCCTCCGGGTGCTCGAATCTTCCCGGCAGCATCTTGCTCGGTGCGGCGGTCACTCCCGATGGCACCGGGGTCGTCACCTTCGGCCACCAGCTGGCCCTGCGTCTCTGGGATATTAGCCGTCCCCGCCGGGTGCCGGCCACGGACGGGCATGAGGGCCCAGTGTGGGCGGTGGCCGCCAACTCGGACGGCAGCCGGATTGTCTCCGGCGGCGAGGACGGAGTGGTCCTCGTTTGGGACGGCGCCACCGGCCGGGTCCTCTGCCACCTGGACGGCAACTCGCGCTCGATCACTTCGGTGGCGGTCACTCCGGACGGCACTCAGATCCTCTCGGGCGATCTGGACGGTGTCCTGCGGATCTGGGATCTCGCCACGGGCCGGCGAGAGGGCACGCTCGATGGCAGCCCCGGCCCGATCAGGGCTCTGGCGGTGTCGCCGGACGGGAAGCAGGTCGCTGCCGGCGGCTGGCCCGACTCCGCTTGGGTCTGGGATCTAGCCAGCCGGCTCGTCGCGAGGAAGCTCGATACTCACCGGGGCCTGGTTCATTCGATCGCCTTTCGGCCGGGTGACAAAGGGCTGATCGCCGGCGACGAGTCCGGCACCCTCCACCTCTGGCCGGAGCGCGGTCACCCCTGGGAGTTCAAAGGCGAGGCGGGCGCGGTTCGAGCGATTGCGTTGACTCCGGATGGGCGGAACTCATCTACGGGGGAACGAGCGACGTGGCCCGCGTCTGGGACTTCGTGGAGGACCGGCGCGTGCTGACGCTGGACCGCGGCAAAGCCCCGATCCTCTCGGTGGCGGTGACGCCGGATGGTCGGTGGTTCGTCACCTGCGCCGACGGGAAGCCACTCACCGTCTGGGGGATGTCACGGACGGTCGGGAGCTGGTCTCGTGGGCGCCCGACGATGGCACTCGCATCACGACTTGCCGCACCGTGCCCGCGGACCCTTCGTTGATCGCCTCCGGCGACACGGTCGGGCGGGTCCGGATCCTGAAACTGCTGGCAGGGAACCGGCCGGCTCAGGGCGCCGAGCCACGGCCCGAAGACGCGCCGCCAGCTTCGCGGATGTGGGGAGATACGAAGTGGGAGCCAGATCCCATCCGAGCGACGTACGACGAGTCCGACCTCGAAGTGCCTGAATTCATGAGGCGCCGATTTCGGTGACGAACAAATCAGCCGGCGTCGTTATGCGGGCCACGATCGCCCCCCTTCAGCCAGATGACTGGGCCGTTGAGAACCTTGCTGAGAAATTCGCTCCCGCCGGCGGCGGCATCGGACTCAGTGTGGGTGGTTGTGTTCACCTGTCGACCCGCATGACCAGCAATTGTCTCGATCTTCCCGAGCAGATCAAAGAGTGACAACGCCCCGGGATCTCGTGCAACCAACGCTAGGTCGAGGTCGGAATCGGCACGCTGCGAGCCTTTGGCGAACGAGTCGTATATCGCCGCGGTCACGATGTTGTGATCATGACCGAGCTCTTCGATGAGTTCTTCGTACCCACCAAGAGTCTTGACGGCGATTGAGGCGAGCTCGTCGAACACGAAGCACCGGGGGTTGGCTCGATAGCGCGAAGATTCACCCTTGCCGATCTTCTCCACGAAGCCGTCGGCAATCAACCGGTTCAGAGTGTTGATCGCGGCCCGGCGGTTCACTGAGTCGCGAAGAGATGCCTGAATCTCGATGAGGCGAAACGAGATCTCAGGGTTGATATACAAAAGGCCGATCAGCCGCATTGCGGCCGCCGTGCCAAAGAGTCCAGACTGGCGCATTTGCATTGGCCGCTGGCGGTGCATCTATAGTGCACTCCGAGTGCTGTATGAGTGCACGAGGATCCCTGAGTCAAGCACGCTAGTATTGCGCCGCGACACCGTGCCTCGAGGCGAACACGTCCGCCTCGAGGCGTATGATTCAACCCTAAGTCTCGTGGTGGGCATTTGAAGGAAACGATTCCGACGAGGCATCGGAATCTTTCAGGTTCCCGCGATGGGACCAAGACTCTCTCCGGGGCGGGATCCAGACTCATCCCGGAATCGACGAAGACGGCGTCCTCGCGACGGCCGTTCCACGCACGAATCGACTCTAGCTGCTTGCTCTGACGGGAACCGGACTTAGGATCAGAGGGTCGGGGGTTCGAATCATCCCGGGCGTGCCACGCTAACCAGGTACCTCGTTCGCGGTCGAAGTCAGCCCAGTGGGTCGTGCAGGCGCCGTTCGTCGGGCGTCGTTCCGGTCAGGTTTCCACCAATCGCACCGTCCAGTACGAACCATGCCGCCAGGCCGCCCGCGATCGCGACGCTCCCTGCCGCGGCAAACGAGATCGCGGGGCCGAAGGCGCCGTAGACCATCCCTCCGACCACACTTCCCAGGACGCTGCCAAAACCCAGGCTGGAGGCCTGAAAGAGAACCTGCCCAGTAGCCTGGAGAGATCGTGGCAGGAGTCGGGGGACGAGCAGAACCCGGGCCGCCATGAGGGCTCCGTTGCAGAGACCGGTGACCGCGCGGGTGGCGTTGATCGCTACCGCAATCGGCAGGACGCCCCACGATGCGATGCACAGCCCGTAAAGGGTCAACGACGCCACCAGGAGCGGCCGCAGCCCGATCCGCCGCCCCAGCCATCCAGCCGCCACCAGACCCGGAATCTCGGCCAGCGCCGCGACTCCGAATGAGATTGCTACGTCGGATGGCTGTCCACCGAGCTCAATGATCCGGATCCCGATGAAGGTCAGCGCCCCCTGGATCCCGGTAAAGGCGACGGCGAAGACGATCATGATGGTCAGCAGACGCGGCTGGACCGCCACCGCCCGACCGGGCGAGCCAAAACGGATCGTCCGACGACTCCCGGGCACAGAGGAGTCGGTCCGAGTCTTTGCCGGCCTCGTCGGATCCGGAATGCGACCGACGAGCACAAACAGGCTGACGGCCCAAACCAGGAAGACCACGGGCGCCAGGCCGTAGCCCGACCAGCTGTAAAGGAATCCCACGAGTACGATGCCGACCGTGTAGGACAGGCTGGCATGGGCTCGTAAGGCCCCGTATTGGCGTTCAGGGGCAGGCAATTCCGCCACCGCCAGAGAGTCGGCCAGCCCAATGAAGAGGCTTGCATAGATCGTGAAGGTTGCGAGCAAGACAGCAATGAGCGCCAGAGGCAGGTCGAGAAGAAGTCCCACGGCCGCCGTCGAGGCCAGGATCAACCCAATCCGAAAGGCGCGGATCCGCCCCACAACGGCGTCGGCCAGGTGGCCCCATAACGGCACAACCAGGGTGGAGAGCAGGGCCCCCAGCGAAGCCACGAGCCCGATCACCGCCGGGTCCAGGCCGCGGGTCTTGAGAATCACCGGCACGAACGTGACCAGGGACGCCGTCGAGAGGCCAATCGCCGTGTAGATGGCACGCAAAGTCCACGGCGTGGTCAAGTGCACGTCGACCTGGATCTCCGTAGTGGTGACCTCTGGGTCGTGGGCAGGTGCCGTGGTCATCGCGCGAAAGAATACCCCCGACGGTACCAGGTCTGCGACTGAGCCTGAATCGTGGTTGTCGAGTCTGGATCGTTGCCGAATGGACTCGACACGCCTATACTCCCCGGGAGTATGGAAACACCAAGCGCGACAGTATCAGTTCCTGATTCCCCGACAGTCTCCGCGGAGATATCGCTGCCCATCGAGGGCATGAGCTGCGCCTCGTGCGTGAACCGGATTGAGCGCTTTCTGCGCAAGACCCCGGGCGTAGCCGAAGCCAATGTGAATCTGGCCACGGAAGTCGCCACGATCAGATACCTGCCCGAGATCGCGGGGCTCGACGAACTGGCGCGGGCCATCGAGGCGGCCGGCTACGAGGTTCGGCAGGTCCCTGCCGCCGCCGACGGAACGGCCTTGAGCCTCGCCGACGAAGCGGATGCCGAGGCCGCGGAACGAGCCCACGACAGACGTTCGCTGGGAATCTCGGCGGCCGTGGCGTTGCTCGTGGCGGCCGTCGCGATGGGCTTGATGTACGCCCCGTCGCTGCCGATCGGGATGGAGCAGCTGGCCTGGCTGCTGCTGGGCCCGGCCACTTTCGTCCAGTTCTGGGCCGGCCGGCGCTTCTATCGAGCGGCATGGCGATCGGCGATCCATCGGTCCACCGGTATGGATACCCTCGTGGTGGTCGGCACTACAACCGCCTGGGCCTACAGTGTGCTGGTGACCGTCGCCCCCGAAATCCTCCGCTCGGCCGGCATTCAACCTGAGACCTACTTCGACAGTTCGACGGCGATCGTCGGGCTGGTGCTGATGGGTCGCTGGCTCGAGGCGCGGGCCAAGTCCCAGACCGTCGGAGCGATCAAGGAGCTACTCGGCCTGCAGGCGCAATCGGCTCGCATCGTCAGGGCCGGCGCTGAGATCGACGTTCCCCTGGAGGACGTTCGTGTCGGCGACCTCGTGCGTGTCCGGCCCGGCGAGCGGGTACCGGTCGATGGCAAGGTCGTCGAGGGCGAGTCGACCGTCGACGAATCCATGCTGACCGGCGAGCCGTTGCCGGTCCTGAAGAGTTCCGGGGCGCAGGTCATCGGGGCCACGATGAACGGCCGGGGCACGTTCCTCTTCCGCGCGACCCGGGTCGGGCACGACACGGCGCTGGCCCACATAGTCGACCTGGTGCGGCGGGCACAGGGTTCCAAGGCTCCGATTCAGCGGCTCGCGGATCGGATCGGCGGCATATTCGTGCCGGTGGTGCTCGGCCTCGGAGCGCTGACGTTCGGCCTGTGGTACGTCTTCGGTCCGGATCCCAAAGTCACTCACGCGCTCGTTGCCTTCATCACGGTAGTGGTGATTTCGTGCCCCTGTGCGATGGGTCTGGCGACGCCGACGGCGATTATGGTCGGGACGGGCAAGGGCGCCGAAGCGGGCATTCTCATCCGGGGCGGCGAGGCTCTGGAACTTGCGGCCGGCATACAGGCCGTGGTGTTCGACAAGACCGGAACGTTGACTCGCGGCCGGCCCACGCTCGGAGACGTTGTAACCGCGCCGGGGTTCGAACCGGTGGCGGTACTCGACGCGGCCGCGGCCGTGGAGCGGGGGAGTGAGCATCCACTGGCCGCGGCGATCCTCGCCCGCGCCGACGAACTCGGCATCGGTCGAGGAACGGTGGAAGCCTTCGAGGCCGTGACGGGGCGTGGCGTGCGAGGCCGCGTGGACGGGCGAACTGTGCTGGTTGGAACCGCGGCCTACCTCGAGTCGGAGGGAGTCGAACTGGGAGCACTGGCCGCGGCCTCTCACTCCGCGGAGACCGGGGGGAGCGCTTCGGCGATGACACAAGCGACGCAGGCAACGCAAGCGGCGTCAGCGACCCACTCGGCGTCCGAAGCTGCCTCGGCCGTCACCTACGTCGCGATCGACGGCCGGGCCGCCGGCCTATTGCCGACCGTGGACGAGATCAAGCCCGAAGCTGCCCAGGCCGTTCGGGAGCTGACCGCGGCAGGCGTCGAAGTCTGGCTCGTGACCGGCGACGGTCTCCGCGTCGCCCGTTCCGTGGCCGCGGCCGTGGGAATCGCCCCGGGGAGAGTTATGGCGGAAGTGCTGCCGGCCGGCAAGGCCGATGCCGTGGCGGCCATCCAGGCCCGCGGCCGGCGAGTGGCGATGGTCGGTGACGGTATCAACGACGCTCCGGCGCTGGCGCGCGCGGACGTGGGAATCGCTATCGGTACGGGCGCGGACGTGGCCATGGAAGCGTCGGACGTGACGCTGGTCGGTGGCGATCCGCGAGCCGTGGCCACGGCCATCCGGCTCTCCCGCCAGACCCGGCGCGTGATTCGCCAGAATCTGTTGTGGGCCTTCGGCTACAACGTAGTCCTGATCCCGGTGGCGATGGGCGCGCTATTCCCGATCCTGGGTGTCACGCTCAACCCGGCGCTCGCGGCGGGCGCCATGGCTCTCTCATCGGTCAGCGTCGTGACCAACTCGCTGCGACTTCGCCGATTCGATCTGGGGTCCAGCGCGGCCAGGTCGACGGCCGCGTTGCGTCTCAACTCGGCCGCTGCCGCTTAGTTCACCGCGGGCCGTCGCCTAGACGGTATAGGCGACGACGATCGCCGCCGCCAGACCGACGACAGCACCGGCCACGGCCGAACGGATTCCGGCCGAGTGCCCGAAGCCGAACGGCGCCGTAACCTGGCCCACCAAAGCTGCCGCGAGCGCCACCGGCAGCGAGGCCGCCGCCGCGACGATGCCCAGCGGAAGACTGCGTCCGATCGGGTGAACCACGACCTGATCGCCGATGGCGAATGAAACCAGCATGAGCGCGTCGGCCGCCACCAGGAACGCGGCCACGATACCCATGACTGCATCACCTCGCGTGGCCGCCATGAACGTTGGGTACGCAACCACGAACACGCCTAGGGCGACCACCGCGGGCAGCAAGATGAACGCACTGTCAAGGCCGGTCGGCAGAACCAGCCGCGGCTCGGGCCTACTCACCTGGAACGCGACGAGAGTGCCGAGAGACAGGAGGGCTCCCACGACACCGGCCTCAACGCCGCGTCGCAGCCAGGGAGGAAGGAGTCGACGGCGAAGCACGTCCAAATCCTACACGCAGCCGCTCACGCGGAGCGGCGGGCCGTTTCCGCGTTGCGGTTCGAACAGATCTCGGGAGCGACCTTACGCCTCGAAGCGCCGAAAGACGGTGACCGCGTTCTGGCCGCCGAAGCCGAAGCCGTTGATGATCGCGATGTCGACCTTCTTGGCTCGCTTGACCTTGGGGATGTAGTCCAGGTCGCATTCCGGGTCCGGGTTTTCGAGGTTTGCGGTAGGCGGCATCACGCCGTCCCGGATTGCCCCGATCGCGGCCAGTGCGCTGACGGCACCGGCGGCGCCGAGCAGGTGCCCGACCATCGATTTCGGCGAGCTGATCGCGGTCTTGTAGGCATGTGCGCCGAAGGCCACCTTGATGGCCTTCGTTTCGGTCATGTCGTTGAGCGGCGTGGACGTGCCGTGGGCCACGATGTAGTCCACTTCGTCCGGGGCGACGGCGGCGTCGCGCATTGCCTTGGTCATCGCCGCGGCTGCGCCACGCCCGGACGGGTCCGGAGCGCTGATGTGGAACGCGTCGGCGGTCATTCCGCCGCCGGCCACTTCGCACAGGATGTTGGCGCCGCGGGCCATCGCGTGTTCGGCTGACTCGAGAACCACCACTGCGGCGCCCTCGCCGAAGACGAAGCCGTCGCGTTCGCGATCGAACGGTCGCGAGGCGTGGGTGGGATCGTCATTTCTGCTCGAGAGAGCGCCCATGTTTCCGAGCGCGGCGAAAGCGATCGGCAGCAGCGAGCCTTCGGTGCCGCCCACGAGCGCGACGTCCACTTCGCCGCTGCGGATCATGCGCAGGCCGTCGATGAAGGCGATGACGCTACTGGCGCAGGCCGCAACCTGGGTGATGACGGGGCCGGTGATGCCGTACTTCATCGAGACCTGGCAGGCGGCCATCGATCCTGACAGTGCGGGAATGGCGAAGGGCGAAACCTGGCCCGGGCCTTTGTCGGCGATCACCTGAGTGCCGATGATGACCTGGTCCATGCCGCCGCCGCCCGTGTTCAGGCAGACGGCTACGCGATCGCGCTGATCCTGGTCGTATGCGGCAAAGTCGATGCCCGAGTCCTCGACCGCTTCAGCCGTGGCCGCCATCGCCAGATGAATGAAGCGGCTCATGCGCCGGGCCATCTTTCGATCCATGGCGATGCATGGGTCGAAGTCCTTGACCTCGGCCGCGATCCGAACCTCAAGCCCGCTTGGATCGAACTGCGTAATCGGCCCGACTCCGGATACGCCCGCAAGAAGGCTGTCCCAGTAGGCTTTGGCGGTATTGCCGATGGGGGTAACGGCGCCAAGGCCGGTAACTACGGCACGACGAGCGGGATCGGTAGCGGGCACGGGCCATCTCCTAAGACGTTTGGCAAGCGGAGGCGACCACCGCAGGCGGCGCCCAACTCATCGGACTCGACGGACACCTGTCAGTCGATGGGACGGCGGTCGGTGCCACCAGGCCTCCCTCGGCGTAGCGCATCCGACCCACAGATTGTACCGGCTAGGCCTCGCCTACGCGCTTCCGGCCTGCCGTAGATCGTCGTTCAGCATGAGTTCTGTGACGCGTTGTAGAAAGAGCCGGACGGCCTTGCCTTCCGTTTCGCTGAGGGGTTCGAGCGCCTGCTGAACGGCCTGGCCGCGCCACTCCGAGGCGTGCTTGACCTCCTCGAGTCGGTCCGGGTTCAATCGGACCCTCACGACCCGGCGGTCGTCGACATCGCGTTCGCGGATCAGATAGCCGCTCGCTTCGGCCTCGTCAACGACGCGACTGGCCCAACCGTACGAGATGCCCAACCCGGAAGCGACCTGGCCGACCGTCCGTTCGCCGTGCTGGTATATGTGAATGGCGACTCTGACGGCATGAGCCGAAACCTCTTCGGAGGTGCCGTGCACGCCGGCCGGCTCGCTTTTGACTGTGCTGTCGGACGGGCCGAACCCAGGATTCCTATCGAGGTTACGCGTGGCGTAGGCGGCGTGCAGGAACTCCAGCAGCAACCGGCTGGTCTCGAGCGCCGCGTCGGAAGGCCGATTCGCCGTCGAGAAGTCGACCGTAGTGGGGGCCTTGTCAACCATGGCAGGAATATAACATAATCCCTCTACTAAACGTTGCCTTACACAAGGATTACCACACCGTGACCAATCCCAATCTCACGAGCCGAGCCGGTACGCGTCGCCGCTGGCTTGGCCTGGCGATGCTCAGTATCGGAGTGGCCATGATCATCGTGGACGCGACGATCGTGAACGTCGCCGTTCCGTCGATCGCCCGCGATCTGGGCCTCTCCGGAACCACTACCGAGTGGGTCAACACGATCTATGCCCTGGTCTTTGCCGCGTTCCTGGTCACGATGGGCAGATTGGGCGACCAGATCGGGCGTCGCAAGATGTACCTGGCGGGCCTGGCGCTCTTTCTCTTCGCGTCGGTGCTGGCCGGTTTCGCGCCGAGTGGCGAGACGCTCATAGGTGCGCGGTTCCTCCAGGGCCTCGGCGGGGCGGCGATCCTGCCGTCCACGCAGTCGATCCTCAACAGCAACTTCCAGGGACGCGACCGAGCCATTGCGTTCGGCGTCTGGGGCTCGGTGATCGGCGGCATGGCCGCCCTCGGGCCGCTAATCGGCGGCTGGCTGACGACATACCTTTCGTGGCGTTGGGCCTTCTACGTCAATGTCCCGATCGGCTTGCTGGCAGTTGTCGGGACGAGCATGTGGCTCGACGAGTCGTGCGACGAAAACGCGCAGGGTGGATTCGACCCGTTCGGTTTCGTCCTGATCACGCTCGGGCTGGCGTCGGTCGTCTTCGGTTTGATCGAGGGTTACACGTACGGCTGGACCGCACCCTCGCGGCCGTTCGAGCTCTTCGGCTTGCGCTGGCCGTTCGACTCGGTCTCCATCATTCCGTTCACGTTCTTGCTCGGCTTCGCCATGCTGGTTGCCTTTGCCGTCGTAGAGATCCGACGTGAGCGCGCCGGTAAGTTCTTCCTGTTCGACTTCGGCTTGTGGCGATATCCCGCTTTCCGCTACGGCAACCTGGCCGGGACGATCGTCTCGCTCGGCGAGTTCGGGCTCCTGTTCGTCCTGCCACTCTTCCTTCAGGCGGTGATCGGTCTCTCAGCCTTCCAGGTCGGGCTGACCATCCTCGCGCTCGCCATCGGTGCCTTCTTCGCCGCGCCGACCTCGGCGCCGCTCGCCAATCGGTTTGGGCCGCGACGCGTGGTGACTCTCGGGATGGCCCTGGAGGCGATCGGCATCTTCATCACCACGCTGCTGCTGTCACGTGACCTCAACGTTCTGGTTCTCGTGCCGCCCCTGTTCATCTACGGCCTGGGCGTTGGCTTTGCCTCAGCCCAGCTCACGAGCCTCATCCTCGCCGACGTGCCGCCCGAAGTCTCGGGTCTGGCGTCGGGGACCAACTCCATGCTGCGCCAGATCGGGTCCGCGCTCGGCATTGCGATCCTTGGCTCTGTCCTCTTCGTCTCGCTCGGCGTTGGCACGGGTGACCGGCTGGCCAAGATTTCGGGACTGCCGGTCGCGGCCCAGGTAGCGGTCCGGCAGGCGATAGAAGGTTCCGCCGGTCAGGCGCTGATCGGCTTCCGATCCGGCACGGTCGACCCCTCACTGGCCAAGCAGTTCGGCTCGGAGATGGATCCCGCCACGCTCGGCCAGCTTGGCAAAGAGGTTGCGTCGCCGATCGAGGATGCCTTCGTACAGTCGGCTCGAATGGCGGGCTTCGCGGCCACGGGCTTTGTGTTGCTGGGACTCATCTTCTCGCTGCTACTGCCAAAGCCAAAGGCACGTAACTGGACGGTTGCCGACTCGATAGGCTCAACGCCGGGCCTCGGCGAGGCGCCGCCGTCGGACGTATGACCGGAGCCGTTACTCCTTGTCGATGTCCGTGAAGTCGAGCGCCACGGTGGCGTCCAGAAGGCTCTTGGCCGCCGAATCGACCGACTCGGCAAAGCGGGCAGGGTCTTCCTTTTCGGATGTCTGACCTTCCCAAATCAGGCGCTCGGTGCCGTCGGTGAGCTTGATGTACGGCTGAGCTTGCCACCGCCGCGGGCTGGCGACGATGTCCAGGCAACTCGTTACGCGTCTCCCGTCCTTGAGATGCGTCTCAAGGGAAACGCGCATCACAACCTGATCCGTGTCGTTGGCATTGGACTGCCGCCAGCGATCGCCGTCGGCCGAGGCCTTGACGATTGCCATGCGCTCGGCAGTGGGGAGGTGCGCCTTGTCCCAGATTAGGGGTCGCGCGGCCGCGAGTTGCTGACGCGCGCGCATCACTGCCGTGAGCAGCTCCCACGCAACAGTCAGGTCCCGCGCCATCGCCACTCCTCCACCGAGCGGTCGACGGGAATTTCCCGTCTCCGGCCCCAGCGTGCTTAGGCGCGCGAAGCGTACAGCTTCGGGTGGCGGCGACACAACAGCGGATTAGAGCAGCCCCGCCGCTCTAATCCGCTGACCCGAACTACGGCCGTCGGTGACAGGCCGGGTCAGTCGCCGACGTAGCGCTTGAAGATGATCGCCGAGTTGTGTCCGCCCAGTCCGATGTTATTGGAGAGGGCGTAGCGGATCGGCTTCTCGATCGTCTCGGTGGCGATGTTGATGTTGCACTCGGGATCGGGCTCGGCGTAGTTGATCGTCCCCGGGACCACCTGGTTGTATACCGACAGCACCGTCGCCACGCCTTCGAAGGCTCCGGCGGCTCCCATCATGTGGCCCGTCATCGACTTTGTGGCGGAGATCAGAAGGTCTGGTGTGTGGTCGCCGAAGGCGGACCAGATGGCCTCGCTTTCGCACTTGTCGCCGACCGGAGTCGAGGTCCCGTGCGGGTTGAGCATGTCGACCTCGTCGGCCGGAACGCCGCGTCGCTCGAGGGCGTTCTTCAAAGATCGTGCCGCGCCTTCGCCATGCGGAGCGGGCGCGATCATGTCGAAGCCGTCGGCGGCCGAACCATATCCGACAACCTCGGCGTAGATCCTGGCACCGCGAGCTTTGGCGAGTTGCAGGTCCTCGAGGATGAGTGCGCCGGCGCCCTCGCCGAGAACGAAACCGTCACGTGTCCGGTCGAACGGCCGGGACACGGTTCCGATGCTCTTGCCTGGGACTGGGTTGCCCAGGCCGCGCATGTTCGTGAAGCCGATATGGACCAGCTCGAGCAGCGGCGACTCGGCGGCACCGCAGATGACGGCGGTGCAGTCGCCGCGCCGGATCACCTCGGCGGCTTCGCCGATGGAGTGCGTACCGGTCGAGCAGGCCGACACGGGGCAGAAGTTGTGGCCCTTGGCCCCGGTCTCGATGGCAATGGTTCCTGAGCTGGCGTCGACCAAGCCGTTGGCGATAAAGAAGGGACTAACGGCCCGAACCCCCTTCGTGTGCCAGGTCTCCTGATTGGAGATGAACAGACCCTGTCCACCGCCGCCCGAACCGTAGATGACACCGACGTCGTAGCGATTCTCATCGGTAATCTCGAGACCCGAATCGGCTAGAGCCATCTGCGCGGAAGCGACCGCGAAGTGGACCGTCGTCTCGGTGCGGCGGGCGTCCTTGAAGTTCCACCATTTAGTGATGTCGAAGTCGTGGACTTCGCCGCCGGCCTTGTGGTCGTACTTGGACGTGTCGAAATGGGTGATCTCGCCGATGCCGGAATAGCCGTTGAGTAGGTTCGACCAAACGGTATCGATGTCGTTACCGATAGGGGAAACGACACCGAGTCCGGTGACGACGACTCGCCTGTTGTAGTCGGGCTTGCGCACGGGTTCCTGCTCCTCCTGGAGGGTCGGGTCGACGAGGCGTCGTCGAGGAAATTGGGCTAATTGGGTTCTACAAACGGAACGGCAATTCCACCCGGGGCCGAAGCTTCGTCCGTGGCGAAGGCCGTGGCTTCGGGAGCGATGCGCTTGATCAGGCCTGTCAGGACCCTGCCCGACCCGACCTCCACAAACGTCGTCACTCCGTCGGCGGTCATGCGCTGAACTGCGGCGACCCAATCGACGCCGCGAGTGAGGTGCTCGATCAGTTCGCTACGCGCGGCGGCGGCGGTGGTGATTAGCCGGGCGTCCGCGTTGGCGATCAGTGCAGTCTTGGGGTCGGTGAATGCGATCGGGGCGAGGACCTTCGCCATACCCTCGGCGGCTTCGGCCATCAGCGTCGAATGGGCGGCCACCGATACCGGCAGAACCAGACCGCGCCGCGCCCCGAGTTCCTTGGCGCCGTTTGCGGCCGCTTCTACCGCGGCGCGATCTCCGGAAATGACGATCTGGCCGGGCGAGTTGCGGTTTGCGACTGCCACGCTGCCCAGGCCGGCGCCGAGGGCCAGGAGGTCGGGGATGCGGGCGTCGTCCAGGCCGATGATCGCAGCCATCGCGCCTTGCCGGCCCTGGCCGGAAGCCTGCATCTGACGGCCTCGTTCGCGAACGAGGCGGACCGCGTCGGCGAGCGAAATCGACTCGGCGGCGACGAGGGCGCTGTACTGGCCCATCGAGTGTCCGGCAACGTACGCCGGCGCAGGTTCGGTCACTCCGGCTGCTGCCCAGCGCTCGCGCATAGCGGCCAGGAACGCGATCGACACCGCGACGAGAGCCGGCTGGGAGTTGACCGTAAGGTTGAGTTGATCCTCCGGGCCATCGAAAGCGAGAGTGCTGATCGACTCGCCCAGGGCGTCGTCCGCTTCGGCGAGGACCGCCTTCGCCGCCGGCGAAGCCGCGACCAGGGCCTTGCCCATACCAACCGACTGAGACCCCTGGCCGGGGAATACGTAGGCGATGCGATCCATGACTTGTGTCGAATCTCCTTCCGCCACCCGCGCGCTGGGACGTGCGTCTACCGGGCGGGACGGAACTCTTGGACGATTGGGCGGACCACCAGTGGTCGGCCTCGTAGCATCACACTAGACCCGCCGGCCAGGTCCACGAGGGAAACTGTGTGCAAGCTTGCATGTATCGTGCCCTCGGGCTTAGTCTGAGCCATGCCTCAGTTCCGTCCCAAACTTCCGAATATCGCCTCGCGACCCCAGGACGAGCCGCTGCCGGACGTGCCGGTCGTCCAGGAAGGCATCGTTCGGGCTCCCGTTTCCCAGCCGAAACCGGCGTCGTCGCTCCGATTGCTGCGAGCCAATCAACGCTCTTTCCTGCATCTGCCTAACCTGACCGTTCCCAGTCGGGCCGCCGTCGAGTCGGCCGCGCGCGAACTTCTGGCTGGTCCGGTGGAAGCCGCCCGTTACCGGCTTTCCAACCCGCGCGAGCTGTCGGATCGGATCGCGATGGGCCGCGCCATCTGGCGAGACCTTGTGGTTGGCTTCGCGGCGCAACTCGGCGAACTGAACCTCGGCTTTACCCAGCTGGCCGCCCTGTACGCCCTGGCCGATAACGGCACCATGACCGTCGCGGACCTCGCCGATACTGTGGGCCGGTCGCAGTCCGCCGTCAGCCGACTCGTCAACGGCCTTGTCGAGCGCCAGCTCGTGGAGCGCACCCAAGACACTGAAGATCTGCGGGTCCGGACCCTCAGGCTGACCGGTCGCGGACAGGCGCTCCTCGGAATCGTGGATCGCGCCCGGGCCCAGGAGTTCCTGTCGATCGTTCGGCCGCTTCCCACTGCCGAGCGCGCACTCGTAGCTATGGGCGTCGCGGCCTTGTCAACGCACGCGATCTCGCGCCGCGGCCATTTGATCAAGCAGCGGCCGACTCGCTAGGTCGCATGGCCGTGGGGCGGCGCGGCCCTGAAGTGGCCGTTGCTGCCAGGGCGGCTCCGCGTTGGCGGTCCGGCGCCGCGCCGACGATCAAGCGTCGACGAGAGCGGGCAGGCCCAGAATTTCGCGGGCGCGCGCCTCGTCGTCCACGTCCAGCGACCATTGCGCGCGGCCGTTGTGACGTCCGATGACGCAGCAGCTCCTGATGTTGACGCCCTTCTCGGAGAGTTTGTCGCTGACGTCCCCAAGACTGCAGGGGGTGTCCTCGATGTCGACCGTCACGCCTGTGCCCATCACATACGGATAGCCCATGCCCCGAAGCACGTCCGAAGTGTCGTCATCGCAGCAGTCGGTATGGATGATCGCGCACGAGAGGTCGCCCGCGGTGCTCTGATTGATCTGGACGATGTTCACGCCGCGCGCGCACAGGGCGCGGGTCAGGCGGGAAAGCTCGCCCGGCTTGTTGGGCATCTGGACGACGAATTGCTGGCTCATTCTCGCTCCCGACGTGACCGTCAGGCGGCTCTGCGTTGACTAACGGACGGAGAGCCGCTTCCGTCCGGCAACGTCAGGCTATTCGATCGCGAACCGGTTGACGTCGGGCCTTTGGTCATCGACGGGGGTGCCTCAGGGCATCAGTTGCAGAATCGGATCACGGCGTCCCAGAGAGCCGGTAGGCCGAACCGCAACGCCTCCACGCTTACCCGCTCGTTGTCGGCGTGCATCAGCTCGAGGAGGCCGTCGCCCGGGCCGACGCGGAGCGGTGAGAAGCCGTAAGTCGGGACGCCGATGCGGGCCAGATGTTTTGCGTCGGTGGAGAACGGGGCGAGGAACGGCACCGGCACGCCCTCCGGATCGTGATCGCGCAGGACCTGCTCGAGAATCGCATACAGCGGGTTGTCGAGGGGGGCCTGGATCGAAGTCCCGGTCTGCTCGCACTCCACGTCCATGCGAGCCCAGAGTTCCTCGCCGATTCGGCGCCGCAGCTCGGCGCGCATAGCCGGTTCGTCCGTGCCCGGCAGGATGCGGCAGTCGATGACGATTTCCGCCGTGCCGGGAATGACGTTGTACTTGACTCCGGAACTCACGATCCCAACCGAGGCGGTGTCGCGGATCACAGCCGAAATGGTTCGGGCCAGAACCGGATCGCACAGATTTCGAAGCGCCCTGTCGATGTCGACCGCCTGGACGCCAGCCGGATCTGCGATCAATGCCCCGATGGTCTGCGCCGCGCGCGCCGCCATGTGCGGCAGTGCCCGTGTCAGCGCCGTGGCCATTGCTTCGGTCAGGCGCACCGGACCCGGCTCCGCCACTCGCGTGACGATCTGCGCGGCGAGAACCGCGGCATTGTCCGGAGTGGGAACGGAGCCGTGGCCCCAGTGACCATTGACGTGGAGCTTGTAGACGACGAAACCCTTCTCCGCGACCTGGATCGGGTAGAAACGGACTCCGCCGTACGTGGTGGCGATAGCGCCCGCCTCGTTGATCGCCGCCGCGGCTCGCAGCCACTCCGGATGTTCGCGGACGATCCAGTCGGCGCCGTGCCAGCCGCCCGCTTCCTCGTCGGCCGAGGAACAGAAGACGACGTCGCGGCGCAAGCCCGGGATTGGATCGACGGCGGGATCCAGTCCGGCTTCGCGGGCCCGGCGGGCGAGGCGGCGCATGACCTGCACCTCCATCGAAACCATGCTCTTCATGTCCATCGCGCCACGCCCCCAGACGTAGCCGTCCGCAAGATCGCCGCCGAAAGGATCGTGGCTCCAGCCGGCCGGCTCGGCAGGCACCACGTCCAGGTGGGAGAGCAGCAACAAGGGATCCCCGCCAGAGCCGTCGCCGTGGACGCGAGCCAGAATGGAGGCGCGCCCCGGGAACGGCTCGATGACGTTGGCGACCATGCCTTCGGCGGCTAAGACTCCCTCCAGGAAGCGAGCGGCGAGTATCTCGTCGCCGGGCGGATTCACGCTCTTGATGCGGAGCAGCCCTTGCAGCAGCTCGACCAGCTCGCCAGTCTCTCGTTCGGTCAGGATTTCGGTTCCAGGAGCTTGCACGACAACCTCGGATGCGTTCTGCATCGATGATGCCTCAGCGTATCGATCGGCGCTCCGGCAGGGCCGCGCGGCGACCCCGGGCGAAAGCCGTTGTATCCTCCTCACCAGGCAAGTCGTGCCGGCGGCGCGGCGTCGACGATGGAGCGCATTCGATGAAGCGATCCGCATTGGCATGCATAGCCATTTCCCTGAGCCTCGTAGTAGGCGCGTGCGGAAACTCCGCTCCGTCTCCTACGGCGGCGCCGACTCCGACGGCCACCCGGCTACGACCCCAGCAGCTACCGGGAAGCTTCGGCGTCACGGGTCCGATGGCCTTCCAGCGCGGCGATCAAACGGCCACGCTGCTTCTGGACGGCCGTGTGCTCGTGGTTGGCGGACACCACAACGACACTGCGCTCGAAACTGCCGAGCTCTTCGACCCGATCAGCGACAGTTTCAGCCCGGTCGGGTCGATGTCGACCGCTCGAGACCAGCAGGCCGCAGCTCTTCTCGCCGACGGCCGCGTCCTGATCAGCGGGGGTGGGCCGTCGAACGATCTGGCATCGGCTGAGCTTTTCGACCCCGCGACCGGCAAGTTCACGCCGACCGGTTCCATGTCTACGATCCGAGGCAAGCACGTCATGGTGACGCTGAAGGACGGGCGAGTACTCGTGGCCGGGGGCACGGACGACAACACAGATCTGGCGTCGGCCGAAATCTACGACCCGGGGACGGGCAAGTTCACGCCAACCGGTTCGATGGCGAGCGGCCGAGACGATCCGTCCGCGGTGCGACTGGCCGACGGACGCGTTCTCCTGGTCGGTGGCTTGAACGGCGCCGATCCGCTCGCCACGGCCGAAATCTACGATCCCGGGACGGGCAAGTTCACCTCCGTCGGGTCGATGTCATCGGCTCGCGACGGTCTGACGGCGACACTGCTCGGCGACGGTCGCGTTCTGGTTGCGGGTGGCTATGGATCCACGGCCGCACTGGCGACCGCGGAGCTGTTCGACCCCACTACGGACAAATTCACTCCCACCGGGACGATGGGCACGGTTCGCGTGGGACAAACCGCGACGCTGCTGACGAGCGGTATGGTCCTGATCGCCGGGGGATTCAACGACGCCCAGAACGTATCCATCGCCTCGGCCGAGTTGTACAACCCGAGCACGGGGACGTTCTCGTTCACCTCGTCGCTGACCACCGGACGTCAGAACGGCACCGCGACCCTCCTGCACGACGGACGCGTGCTCATAACCGGGGGCGACTCAAATCAGAGCGATCTGGCTTCGGCCGAGATCTACCAGCCTTAGGGACGTAAGGTCGCCTTCGACCGTTGAGGGGCTGACGGTGGTAGAGGCGAGGTAGGGGGTAGCGGGTGCGCGGCGGGTGCGGTCGAGGTTACCTGTCGGCCGTCTCGGCAGGTCGTCGGTAGCCGGCCGGATACAACTCCGGCCCCAACTCCTCCGCGAAGACCTCGAAACCGGCCCGCCGATACATCTCGAGCGCAGCAGGGTGGTCGTAGTCGCACGTGTGCAGCCAGACGCGGCGCGTGGCTTCGACCGTGTCCGGACCGCCGTTGGGTCGCGTCGTCCATGCATGATGAATCGCCCAACGCAGCAGGAATGACCCGAGCCCGCGCCCGATGAACTCCGGCGTCAGCCCGAAGTAGACGAACTCCGTCTCGCCGCGAACGCGCCGGTCCAGCTCCACGAATCCGGCCACCGTCGCGCCGCACCAGAGCCGCCAGATCTCGACGCGATCGTCGGTGAGAACGGCGTTCAGCTCCGACTCTGCGAGCAGCAACCGGCCGGTCCAGCCCCACGGTCCGCCGACGGCGGTGAACAGCCGCCGATACGAGGCCGGCGACGGCGCCCGCCAGCGCTCGACCCGCCAGCCCGCGAGCGCATCGGGCGATATGGGCGCCTCTGGCGCGACGGACACGGAGTTGGCGAGCATCTCGAGGCTTGTGGTGGTGACCGTCACCGAGACGTAGCCCGGCGGCGTGGCATCGACGGCAGGTTCCTGCGACATCGCGTAATGATCGCCGACGGTGGCGATGCCGACTGGTCCGACCGAACGTGGCGACCCAGACGAGCGTGCGGCGTCGACGAGGGCGCGGCCCCGACCGACCAGACCCGCTACTTCTGCGCCGCGGAATTCCCGAGCTGCTCCGCCAGCCGCGTGCCGGTGGTGACCGCGCCGAGTGACGCCGACGAAACCAGTGCCGCGTACTTGGCCATTACGCCGGTCTTGTAGCGGGGGGCTGGTGGTGTCCAGCGGGCCCGCCGCTCCGCAAGGACGTCCGCCGGAACGTTGAGATCGAGCGCGTGGCGATCCACGTCGATGACGATCTCATCGCCTTCCTCGACCAGCGCGATGGGGCCGCCGAGCGCCGCCTCCGGCGCCACGTGCCCGATCATCAGGCCGTGCGTTCCGCCGCTGAAGCGGCCGTCGGTGAGCAGAGCGATCGACTCGCCCAGACCCACCCCGACCACGGCCGCGGTGACCGACAGCATTTCCTGCATCCCGGGGCCGCCGACGGGACCTTCATGGCGGATCACGATGACGTCGCCGGGGTTGATATTGCCTTCCTGGACCGCGTTGTAGCTGTCGTGCTCGTTGTCGTAGACCCGCGCCGGACCCTTGTGGAAACGACGCTCGTGGCCGGCGAGCTTGATGACGCAGCCGTCCGGAGCGAGGGTTCCGTGGAGGATGGTGAGGCCGCCGTTCGACTTGAGCGGGGCCTCGATCGGAACCACGACCTTCTGGCCGGCGGTTTCCTGGACGGCGGCGGCATGGGACGCGAGTGTGCCGCCGTCAACGTTGGGCGTCGTGCCGTCGATGAGCCCCTTCTTGAGCAGTTCGCGAGTGACGAGCGCCAGGCCGCCGGCCTCGAACAGATCGGCCGCGGCGTAGCGACCGCCGGGGATCATGTCGCCGACGATGGGAGTCCGATCGGCAATCTCGCCGAACTCGTCGATGTGAAGGGGAACGCCGTATTCGTGGGCGATCGCCAGCAGGTGGAGGACCGCGTTCGTTGACCCGCCGGTCGCGGCGACGCAGGCGATGGCGTTCTCGATCGACTTGCGGGTGACGAATTCCTTGGGCCGGACGTCGCGCCGGACCAGATCCATAACGACCTCGCCGCAGCGCCGGGCGGCCGCGTCCTTGTCGGGATGTTCGGCCGGGATGCCGTTCAAACCCGCCGGCGAGAGCCCCAGGATTTCGAGCGTCATCGACATAGTGTTGGCCGTGTACTGGCCGCCGCACGCGCCGGCTCCCGGACAGCTGACCGACTCGATCTCGTACAGATCCTCGGCGCTCATCTTGCCGGCGCGGTAGGCGCCGATCGCCTCGAAGATGGTCACGATCGTGGCGTCGCGCNNGCCGACCAGGCAGACGATGCCGTCAAACATGTGGCCGCGGCTGCATAGCTCGATGGAGTCGGCGATGACTTCACGACTGATCAGGCTGGCCTTCATGCCTTCGGTGCCCATCGTCGTTCCGTCCGACACGGCAATTGTGTTGAACTCCATGGGCGTCCCGCCCGNNGGCATCGTCTCGATCCACGTCGTCGCCACACCGATGATCGGCTTGGCCAGGTCGGCGTCCGTGAACCCGATCGCCTTGAGCATGCCGCGCGCGGCGGCGCGGTCCGGGCCGTCGGTCAGGGCGGCGCTGTGGCGCTTGGCCGGATCGCTTGGCTGATCGTAAGGGAGGGGACGGGGCGCGTCCGGCATGGTGTCCTCCACGGGTCTGGGGCGGGCGTATTGGATCGCAGCCAAGTCTACGGCCTGGCGCCGCCGGCGAAGCTGCACTTCGGACGGCTCATCTCCGTCGAGCAGCGCCGGCGAGTCATGCTACCCTCACGCCGATGCTGGCCAGGCGGCCGACGGTCGCCCGATTCGGCACTTTCTAGATGGTGGGACCGCGAGAGATGGCCAGCGGCGAAGTCTCGGGCGATGCCGGCGCGGCGCCGACGGCGGAAGGGCCGATCGCGCGTTTGCGAGCCGCTGTCGGAACCCGAGGGGCGTCAGGGGCCTCGGCGGGCGGGCGGCTGGTCGTGCGTCTTGTGCCTGCCCGCATCCGCCGCATCTACGTCCCGCCCGCCTATTCGGCCATCGACAGAGCGGCGGTCATCGGCTTCGGGTTCGTATGCGGGCTTCTTCAGGCGGTCGGCAAGCTGCCCCGACCACAGGACGCGTGGGGCTACTGGACCGTGAACCTGAACAGCTTGTATCCGGCGAACTGGGGTCCGGACGGCCAGTTCATATACCCTCCGCCGCTGGCCCAGCTCGTGACGCTCCTGCATCCGATCGGCTGGCAGGTCTTCATCGTGGTCTGGACGACGCTTCTGTGGGCCGCCCTGGCATACATGCTCGGCCGTTGGGCGTGGGTCTTCGTTGGCCTCGGCTTCGCAGCCGTGGCGGCCGGGCTGCCGTTTGAGTTCGGCGACGTCCTGGGCCATGCCCTCAACGGCAACGTCCAGCTGTTCATAGCCGCGGGCCTGGTAGTGGCTCTGCGCGGCAACGTTCTCGGCTGGCTGCCGGGCCTCCTGACAAAGGTCGTCTCCGGGCTGGGTCTCGGCTGGTACGTGCTGAGAGGCGAATGGCGGCCCCTGGCCTTGTCGCTCGCCGCCGCCGCTGCCGTATCCGCCGTCTCGTTCGTTATCGTCCCCAACCAGTGCATCCAATGGGTGGACTGGATCATCAAGAACTCGAGCGTCCCGTCGCCTGTCGTCCTGGAGCCGATCCCGTTCTCGGTGCGGCTGCCGATGTCGCTGCTGCTGCTCTTGTGGGGCGCTCGGACGAATCGGGCGTGGGTCGTGCCGATCGTCGTCGGCTGGGGGACCCCGGCCCTGTATCTGGGCACCTACCCGAGTATGTGGATCGCAGCGATCCCGCTCTACCTGGACCGGCGGTCGGGACGAGCAGCCCGGGCGCGTGTCCCGTCGGGTGACCTGGGGCCGGTCGCGGAGCCTGTGGCCGGGCGCGGTTGATCGGGCCTTTGTCAGCCTTGGTCCGCGGCGTGGTCACGTTGCCCAGGTGGTTGGCATTCTCGATGTCCTGCACCGCGGCTCGTTATGCGGAGACGCGCCACCCCACGTTCCCTGCACGCGCCGCAGCCGCTCCGCCCGGCTCCGCTCCGCCCGTCGGACGCCATCTCGCCGCGCGTTCGCGCTGGCGCCTATCTGGATCGTTGGCCGATGTCACCAGGGGTGACGCTAAGTGACGAGTTACCGGCCGGTGCGCCAGTGTGACCCACCCGAGTCAGCCTATCCACGCTGGGCCCGAGTGCGTGAGCCGTGTACTCAGCCACCCGCGACCAGTGGTTTTCCGGTTACGGTCACCCCGGATGACAGTCGTGTCTGATTCGAGGTGACTGCCCCGATAACGTCACCCAGGGTGACATTCGGGTAGAAGGCGCCCCGTCCGCACCCCGAGAGATCCTGCCCCCGCCCCGACTGTCGGAGCACCCCGCCACGAATCAAGAGACCCGCCGGACTCCGGCGGGTCTCAAATTGCCAGGACCAGGGCTACCGCGCGGCGGCCCCTTCGCGGGTGTCGACGCGGGCCGGATGAGTGGCCTCCCACGCCTCGATGGCTGGGAGCTTCGAGAGGACGTAGCCGATTTCGTCCGTGCCGGCCAGGATCATCTTGCGGGCGAACGGGTCGATCTCGAAGTCGAAGGACGACCCGTCCGGCAGCGTGACCTTCTGCGTGTCTAGGTCGACCGCCCACTCGCCGTCGGGATTGGCGGCGGCGAGCGTCACCAGCGCGGCATGTCGTTCGGGCGTGACCTCGATCGGCAGCAGCGCGTTCTTAAGAGCGTTGCCCTTGAAGATGTCCGCGAAGCTCGTCGAGAAGATGGCGCGCACTCCCCACGCTCGCAGCGCCCACGGGGCGTGCTCGCGGGAGGAACCGGAGCCGAAGTTGTCGCCGACGAGCAGAAACTCGCGGCCCTGGTTGTGTGGCTCGTCGATGAACGAAACCGGCAAGCGCTTCGCCCCGTCCGGCGTAAACCGCCAGTCGAAGAAGAGCGCGTCGGCCAGGTTGGCCTTGTCGGTGATCTTGAGGAATCGGGCCGGGCAGATCTGGTCCGTG
>PMLK01000067.1:6859-6985 GCA_003158875.1 Chloroflexota bacterium | reverse complement strand
CTCCTGGGCGATCCGCATGTTCGAATCGACTCCGTCGAGGATGGTCGGCTCGATGTAGGCGCCCTGCGCATACGCCGGTTCGGCCGGTGTTCCTCCGCCGAGCACCACCCGCGCGCCTTCCTCCCG
>PMLK01000067.1:0-6781 GCA_003158875.1 Chloroflexota bacterium | reverse complement strand
GCAGTCCTGGCCGCAGTTGTCGAAGACCGAATACGGGGCCTCGGCCGCGAACCGCTCTAGATCCGCGTCGGCGAAAACGACGTTGGGACTCTTACCGCCGAGTTCCAGGCTGATCTTTTTCACGTTGCCGGCGGCGAGTCGCATGATCTCCTGGCCCGTGCCCGTCTCGCCGGTGAACGCTACCTTGCCGATGCCCAGATGGGCCGCGATCGCCGCGCCAGCCGTGTTCCCGGGACCCGTGACCACGTTGAGGACACCCGCCGGAAAGCCGGCCTCCAACGCCAGCTCGGCGACGCGCAGCGCGGTGAGGGGCGTATAGCTGGCGGGCTTGAGGATCGCGGTGTTGCCGGCCGCCAGAGCGGGGCCGAGCTTCCAGCTGGCCAGCATGAGCGGNNGTCTCGCCCATCAGCTTGTTCGCGGCGCCGGCGTAGTAGTCCATCACGTCGGCCACGGCCCCGATCTCCCACCTCGCCGACGAGATGGGCTTGCCCATGTTGCGGGACTCCGTGGCGGCCAGCTCCTCGAGGTGGTCGCGGATCAGCTGCGCGAAGCGGGCGAGGGTCTGGCCGCGGCGGGTCTGGCTCCACGTATGCCACTCCCCGTCGAAGGCGGCCTGGGCGGCGGCCACGGCGCGATCAACATCTTCGGCGCCGCCCTTGGGAACGCGGGCGATCACCTGACCTGTGACGGGGCTAACGACGTCGAGCGTCTCGCCACTTGCCGCCGCCACTTGCCGGCCGCCGATCGTCATCTTGGGCGTGAGAATTGGCGTCGACGCGGGAGAGGCCGAATCGGCGGCGGACGGATGTGCGGTCATCTCGAAACCTCGGATGGAGCGTCGGTGGGAGTGGTTTCCGGATCATACCGGGGCGGTCGAGAGGTCCATCCTGCCGCGTGAACGGACTTTCCCTCGGCGCCCCGAACTCGGTCACGGCCGGTGGTTGGCCCAGCCCAGAACCGGAGGCAGAGGCAAGTGTACGAGGGGCGCGGGCGAGTGGCGCGAGCTTACCGCGGGGAGTGACGGTGCCACGGGGAGTAGCAGCCTCGAGCGGAGTGGCGGCGCCGTGGCCCGTGGCGTGGCGCGCCTGACCATGGCGGCATTCCCACCAGGTGGGCATAAACGAACCATCGTCGGCTTGCGAGTGGTCCGGCGCGTCGTTTGTGCCCGGCACGTGGGAACTTCTAACCGTTGGGTGGCCACAGCGGTCGTTTAGGGTCGATAGTGATCACCAATCCGGGCATTCCCGACCAACTGCCGACTCATCAGCAACGTGTGGCGTCGCATATGCCCACCTGGTGGGCAGTCATCTGGCTAACTGGCCCCGCTCGTCGGATATGCCCAGCTGGTGGGCTGGGATGCCCACTCCGCAACGCTGCCCGGCCGACGCGCGCCACTCGGCCGGTTCCTCAGCCCCGCGCCGGCTCCGCCACTCCCCCGGCTCCGCCACTCCCCCGGCTCCGCCACTCCCCCGGCTCCGCCACTCCCCCGGCTCCGCCACTCCCCCGAGCGCCGCCACTCCCCCCGGCGCCCCCGTCGCGACTAGACTCGCGTTGGCCATTCCTAGCGAGGTGAGCAGTGGATGAGATGGACGGGCCGGGGCGCCGCGAGGCGGTCGCGGATGGCGCGCCCTCGCGGTTGACGCGCGCTCAGGGGCAGGCGCGATCGATCGTCGTGGCTCCGTCGGCCATCAACTCGACCCACATCCGGATCTGGCTAGGCGTCGTCCTCGCATCGATCGTCATCGGAACGGCCGGCTATCTGGTCATCGACCCCGGCTGGAGCCTTCTCGACGCGCTCTACATGACGGTAATCACGCTGACCACAGTCGGTTTCCGCGAAGTCGAGCCGCTCAGCGCCGCGGGTCGGCTGTGGACGATGGTTCTGGCCGTGGCCGGTGTCGGGCTGATCTTCGGTTCGGTCGGTATCGTGACCGAGTACCTTGTCATCGAGGCGACCAGCGGACGGCGGGAGGCGAAGCGAATGACCGATGCGGTCAACAAGCTGTCGGACCACTACATCCTGTGCGGATTCGGGCGCGTCGGGTTGACCGTCGCTCGCGAACTCGTCCATGCCGGCCGGAAGGTCGTGGTCATCGACATACTCGCCGAATCGCTCGCTCGGGCTCGGAGCGAGGGATTCCTCGAAGTTGAGGGCGATGCCACGGCCGAGGCGACACTCCGCGCCGCCGGGATCGAGCGTGCCAGGGGGCTCATAACCACGATCGACTCCGACGCCCACAACGTCTACGTCATCCTGTCGGCCCGATCGCTGAATCCGGGTCTCTTCGTCGTCGCTCGCGCCAACACGGCGGATTCGGAAGCCCGTCTCATCCAGGCCGGAGCGAACCGCGTCGTGAGCCCGTACACGATGGCCGGTCACAGACTTGCCGAACTCGCCACTCGGCCGCGCGTCGTGGACTTCATCGACGCCGCCCTCTCGCACGGCGAACTCGCCTTCTCGATGGAGGAGGTGGAGGTCGTTGCCGGAAATTCGGCCACCGACGGTGGGACCGTGGGCTCGCTTCGGGAGACGGGCGTATTCATCCTGGCCGTGGTCACCGCGAACAACAGCTACGAGCCGAACCCGCCCGCCGATCGAGTGCTACGAGTGGGCGAAACGCTGGTCGTGTCGGGATCTGTGGATCGGCTCAAGGAATTGCGCGGGCTCGACGACAGGTGAGCGTTCCTGCCACCAGAGCGTTACTGCTCGCCGACACGGAGCAGCAGCGCATCGCCCTGGTGGACCTGCTGGGTTCGATGAGCCGCGAACAGTTGCTCTGGCCAGGTGCCTACTGGCGTTCGGCCAAGGATCACGTGGCGCATCTGGCCGAATGGGAGCGGCTGTTCATGGGCTGGTGGGATGCGGGCGTGCGCGGCGAAGATCCGCCCGTGCCCGCCGAGGGCTACACGTGGGCCACGGAGCACGACCTCAACCAGGTCATCTTCGAGCGTCATCGGGACGAGCCGCTCGAGCACTTGATGTCGGACTGGGCCGACACGTCGCGGCGATTCCTGGTGTTAGCGCGGTCGATCTCCGAAGTCGATCTGTTCATGCCCGGACGCTATGCGTGGACGGGTCGTGGGACGGTGGCTTCGTTCGTGTATGAGTGCGGGGCCAACCACTATCGCTGGTCGGCCACGGAGATCAAGCGCGGCCTGAAGTTCAGGCGCTAGTCTCGTCGCCGCGCGAGCCCGTGCCGCGGTCCGCGTCGGCCGGGGCCAGCTCGCCGCCACCCGCCAGCTCGTCGCCGCTCGTTCCTGGTCTACTCGCCGCTCGCCGCCGCACCGTCACGGGCGAGCAACGCCCCGCCGGCAATCCCGGCGTTGTTCTTGAGCGTGGCGATCACCACCGGCGTCTTGACCGTCAGATACTGCATGTAATTGTCGGAGCGCTTCGACCCGCCGCCGCCGAGGATGAAGAGGTCCGGCCAGAAGAGGCGCTCCAGCAGGTGCAGGTAGTCGTCGAATCCGGCGGCCCAATCCTTCCAGCTCAGGTTCAGCCGGCTGCGGGCCGATTCGGCGACCCGCTCCTCGGCGTCGCGATTCTTCATTTCGATATGCCCGAGTTCCGTGTTGGGCAGCAAGCGGCCGTTCACGAACAGAGCGGTGCCCATGCCGGTTCCGATGGTCAGCACGATGGTCGTGCCGCGCTGCCCGCGGCCAGCGCCGAAACGCACCTCGGCGAGCCCGGCCACGTCGGCGTCGTTGCCGACCACAACGGGTCGACCCATGGCCAGGCTCATTTCGCGCTCGGCTGGAAATCCGATCCACGAGGTGTCGATGTTGGCCGCCGTGAGAACCACTCCGCCGCGAGTAACGCTGGGAATGCCGACGCCGACCGGCAGGGCCGCCGCATCGGCCGCGGACAGGACAGGCTCCGCGCGCGTGGTCAGCTGCTCCACGATCCGATCGACGACCGTGCCCATGACCTTCACCACTTCGCGAGGCAGTGACGGCTGCGGAGTCAGGATCCGGACGCGATCGCCGACGAACTGGCCGGTGCGGAGATCGACGGCTGCGCCTTTGACGGCGCTGGCCCCGAAATCGATGCCGATCGCCATCTCGCCGCGGCTCGGGGGAGCGGCAGTTCCCAGCTCTGCGCGCATCAGAAGTAATTGACGCTGATGCCGCCGTCGAGAACCATCGAGGCCCCGTTCGTCCAAGCCGACTCGTCCGAAGCGAGGTAGACGGCCATGGCCACGATCTCGTCCGGCTTGCCGAACCTTCCCGTCGGGTTGCGAGACAACCGCAGCTTCTTCGCCGCCTCGTCCTTGAGGAGCCACTCCATGAGCAGCGGCGTTTCCACCGGGCCGGGGAGAATGGCGTTGGTGCGAACGCCGAACGGGGCGAACTGGACGGCCAGCGATCGGGTCAGGGCGAGGACGGCACCCTTCGAGGCGGTGTAGGCGTCCTGCGGAACCGAGCAACCCAACAGGGCTACGAAGCTCGAGACGTTGATGACGGAGCCGGTCTTGCGCTCGACCATCTGCGGAATGGCGTACTTGCAGGCGAGGTATACGCCTCGGACGTTGACCGCCATCACCTGATCCCACGCCTCGACGGGCGTGTCGATCACCGAATGATCGGCCTCGGGCATGATTCCGGCGTTGTTGTACAGGACGTCGAGGTGGCCGTACTTCTGAATCGCGATGTCGACCATTGCCTTTGCGTCGGCCTCGGCCGAAACGTCGGCGGTCACGGGCCAGGCCTCGCCGCCCGCCGCCTTGACCTGGCGGACCGTCTCTGCGGCAGCCGCGCCGTTGTTGTCCGCAGCGACGACCCGCGAACCCTCGGCGGCGAACCGCAGGGCCGCGACGCGTCCCATGCCGCTGCCTGCGCCGGTGATGATGGAGACCTTGCCCTTCAGCCGCATCCCTCGAATGCCTCCGCTACTTCGACCCGCCAAGTGGCGACAACCCGGCTGCCGTCTCCGAGTCAACTCGCGCCTCCGATAGCTTACAAGGCGGCGATCCAAATTCGATCGCGTGGCGGCGTGGCGTCTGCGTGGCGTGGCGGCAGCCCGTGCGTGGCGGCGTGGCGTCTGCGCGGCGGCCAGAAAGGGGTCGATTCTCGCCAGGCGGGGTCTATGCTCGATCGGATTCTCGATAAACCAACTCGAAGTCGAGGTGCCGCGTGAACATGGAATCCAGACCGCGAGGCGCCGATGTGGTGCCAGGAGTGGCGGTCGCCGGAGAGGCGGTCGGCGCAGTAACTGCCGTGGGGCCATCGGACCCGTCGACTTCGGTAGTCGCAGTGGCAGGCGGAACTGGCTTTGTCGGCGGCGCGATAGCCCGGGCTCTCGTTGCGCGCGGATACCACGTCATCGTGTTAACCCACCGTCCCGTGCCGGCCGGCTCGCCCGACGGTGGCGCTCCGTCGCGCGTCGCGCTCGCCGATGCCTCATCGCCGCGCGTGCCCGTCATGCCCGACGCGCCCGAACCCGGCGCTTCAGCCGATCGGGTCGAATTCCGGGCCGCCGATATCGCGCGCCCGGAGACCCTCGCCCGATCTCTCGTCGGCGTCGACATCCTGGTCGTCAGCCTGGCCTTTCGAAATTCCCCGATCGAAGCGCCACGTCGGGGCCAGACATTCGAGCAGGTGGACGCTCTGGGAACCGAACGGCTCGTGGCCGCCGCCAAAGCCGCGGGTGTCGGCCGGCTCGTCTACATGTCGGGCGCCGGAGCAGCGGTCGACGCGCCCAAACACTGGTTTCGAGCCAAGTGGCGCGCTGAACAGGCAGTGCGCGACAGCGGAATCTCATACACGATATTCCGACCGAGCTGGATATACGGTGCGGGCGACAAGTCTCTGAATCGATTCATTGGGTTCTCGCGCTGGCTGCCATTCATACCGCAAATAGGCAACGGCAAGCAGCGCATGGCTCCGATACTTGTCGATGATATGGGCGAGCTAGTTGCCGATGCGCTTGACTCGCACGCCACACATAACGTGACGATCGATGTCGGCGGCCCGGACACAGTCTCGATGGATGACGTCATAAGAATGGCGCTGCATGTGATGCGACGTCGACGCCCGATTCTTCACGCGCCGATATTCATGATGAAGATCGCGACCGCGCCACTCACACTCTTGCCCACGCCCCCAATGACGCCGGCAGCGATAGATTTCGTCGTGCAATCCGCGCCGGTGGACACCACTGAACTGAGCCGCTTGCTGCCGAGGAGGCTGAGAACCGTCGCCGAGGGCCTCGCGACTTACATGGGCCCCGGCCGCTAGCTGCCTCGGCTGGCGCTCCCGATCGAGGCCCCGTCCACGCCGTGCGCCCGGACCCCGTCTGGGCCGCGCCCGCGCCCGCGGCGGGGGCGAGTCGGGTCGCGCCCCCGCCGAGTCGAGTCGCGTCCGCGCCCGCGGCGGGGGCGAGTCGGGTCGCGCCCCCGCCCGCGGCCGCGTCACACGCAAGTCATCGCGTCCGCGCCGCCCGCGCCCGCGCCCGCGCCGGCACACCACGAAGAATCTAGGCTGATTCAAACCAGAGCAGCACGAAACCAACTTGTCGGCCGGGATCCGGCCTCAAATGTGCCAGGGGACGTGATTCTGGGCCCGATTCCGGCCTATCGGCCGCGGCATGGGGGCTATTGGTCAGATGAAGTTGCGTTCGTGCTACGGGGATTTGAATCTGCGCATGTTGTTCACAGCTTCTCAAGTGGTTGCTGCCGCAGCGACGTTCGAGGTTGGGTCGCTGGTACCGCCCCGATCGCCACCGCGCCGATCGCCACCGCGCCGCGCCACCGCGCCACCGCGCCACCGCGCCCCCGCTCCG
>PMLK01000040.1 GCA_003158875.1 Chloroflexota bacterium | reverse complement strand
CGGGCGGCGGGCGGCGCGGGCGGCGGGCACGCGGGGCGCGCGGTGGCTCGAACGCGGCCCTTCCGCGGTCCCGCGCGAGCCGTTTCCACCTAACGACAGCCCGGCGAACACCGCGTGGAGTCGTACGAGACGAGCACCGTCTGGCGCCCGTGGGATGCCTCAGCGAGAGCTCCGATTCCGCGCAATGTCAGCCTGGGCCGTCGTCGTGTGCAAACCCGACCCGGATTCGGCAAATGCGGGCGCCGCCATGTGCAGAAATTCACGAGCTTTCGACTCCAAGCGCCGCTCAGGTCGCCCAGTCTCCACTTCCTGTTCGCAGCGCTGTCATTGAGAGGAAACGCCGCCACTCGGGGTCGCGCGGGTCGCGCGCCAAGCCTGGTCAGGCAGGCCTTGACTCTGCATACCGCGCCGAACCTTCGTCTCGGACNNGCTTACCCGACGGCTCGAAAGGAGTGGAGGTTGTGGAATTCGCCGTGGGTTGCCATGACGGGCCTCCTCTCAAAGCCACGGGCTTCAGGCTCGTGGCGCTCTTCCCGGCCGGTCGGCCGGGGGGGGAGTGTCGCAGAAATGGGCGGAAACGGCGCGTGGGGCGCGGCCTTCGGCGAACGGATGGCCTTCGGCCGAAATGGACGACCGGAGACGGCTGGACCGACGGCGGGCACGCCTCACTGCGCAGCATGCCCACGCATGAAGTCAGCGCGCCGGGACGGTAGGGGTCGCCTGCTCGTCGCTCCTGGCCAGCTTCGCCGCGCCTACCTGCAGCAGCGCGGGCCTTCTGAGCTACTACGCGAAATCGTCGAAGAAGAGTGGGTCCAGCTCAAAAGTCTGGATTCGCCTCAGGCCGAGTTCAAGGTTCTCAAGCATATCCACCAGTTTGTCGCCATCAACGAGTTCGATTGAGGGCGCTCCTTCGCGGACCGCTTCCTTACGAGCCTCGGACGTAAACGATCCCGTGGTGATGATGATTCCCTTGTCGGCGCGGCCCGTCATCGCACCTCTGAAGTCGCGGACCTGGCTCGGGCTGACCGAGCCAACGTACTTCTTGCACTGAAACAGGACCTTGAAGCTGACCAATGGGTTGACCTGGAGGATCCCGATCCCGTCGATTCCGCCATCACCGGAACGACCGGTCACCGTGACTTCCTGGAATCCCGACTCTCGCAGGAGTCGCTGGGAGAACCGTTCGAACCCGGCGGCGGAGAGGTCCCGAAGCCGCGAGAGCGCTGCGTCGCGGTACCTGAGGAGCACGTCCTCAGCCTCGACCGAAGGCGTTTCCGGCTCATCAGACGGGTGAGTCTCGGCGTGTTCAGACCCACGCGCGCTTACGAGTTGCGCCCTCACGTCCCGATAGATGTCGCGACTTTGGGCGGGCGATACCTCGCCGAGCGCGCGAGCCTTGTCGGAGAGCGTCCAGACGCCGTGCTGAGACGCCTCTATGTACCCGCCCTTCGCGAGGTAGAAGCGTGCCCAGTGAACCTGATTCTCAAAGCGCGATTGCACGCCGCTTGGAATGCGTGCCTGCTGCTCGTCATCGGACAGACTCAGCGATTCGGCAATGGCGGCGCGCACCTCCTGCGGGCGTCCTGACCCTCCGAGCTCGGCAAGCGCGGCGATCACTGGCCCGATGTACCTCACAAACCCGGGTGCGGTGTCGCTTTGCTTGCTCATGGCCACCCTCGCCTACCAATACCTGGCTGTGCCGCCAGTTGGCAATCAACCATAACATCGGCGTTGGCGTCCTTCGACGTTGGCGCACAATGGAAGCGCGTGGCTCGCCAGTTGCGCGCAGGACGTTACTGACACTCCACGGAGGGAGCATGTCGCTGCTCGATGAGGCGCTCAGTGCACCAGAGTGCGTCATCAGTGTGATGGGCGCGCACGCTGGCGAGGATGCGGCGACCATCTTCGAACGCAAGGTCGGAGATTGCAGGACAGCTGGTCGCACCTTCTGGGTGGCAAAGTCCGCGAAGGCTCGCCCCCACCAAGTCCGGGCGACTTGCAGTTCGGGGCGCGGATACGTGCTCTTCGTCGATCCCGCCAGTCCCAACGGAGCGCGCGCCACCGCGGAATCGGCCGCTGCAAATGAGTACTCGCCGGACGGAATCCAGTGGATTCCGCTGCCGGAAGGACTCGGACCCGTGACTGGGCAGATGGACGGTCACGCCGCCGCGCTGGTATTCGATGAACTCACAACCGACGTGGATCGAATGATCGATCTGTGGACGTACGCTGATGGCTCGAATCCAGACGAACCGTTGAGATTCAGCCTCGGCCTGTCGACGGTCTGCGCCGTCCGCAAGAACATGTCGCGGCATCCACGCCGAATGAAGTCCCGATATCGTCGGATAGTTGCCGTGGCGGGACTGGTGGATCCCTTCTGCGTGTGGCTGCGGTGGGTTACTGACAAGGCGTCAACTTGAGTCGCTCGCCGGTCGCGTCACCGCTCTTGCTGCCACTGCTCGGGCCCGCCCTTCGTGCTACTCTTCGCCAAGCCCTTGTGCCGATCCTGTGAGGTCGGCGTACCGGTCCAGAGAGGCCGGAAAGGAGATGCATGAGCACCTGCAA
>PMLK01000062.1 GCA_003158875.1 Chloroflexota bacterium | reverse complement strand
CATGCAGGCGGCCATCGGCTGCGCCCAGCTGGCGCGCCTCGAGGGGTTCGTCGCGGCGCGCAAGCGCAACCATGCCCGGCTCCTTGAGGCGCTGCGGCCCTACGAGGACCGCCTCATCCTGCCGGTGGCGCCACCGAATACCGATCCGTCCTGGTTCTGCTTCGTGATCACCGTGCGCGAGGACGCCGGCTTCGTCAGGAACGAGTTGACCGGATTTTTCGAGGCCAATCGCATCGAGACACGCACTCTGTTCAGCGGCAACCTGCTGCGGCACCCGGCGTTCCAGGACATCGAGCGCCGAGTGGTCGGCGACCTCGCGAACACGGATGCCGCGATGGAGCGCACCTTCTTCGTGGGTATCTATCCGGGCATCGACGATGCACGCTTGGACTACGTGATCCAGACCTTCGGCCGCTTCATGGCCGGCGAGCGCGTGGTGGTCGGTGGTGGTCTCAGTGGCGCGGCCGCGCCCGCCGATCGTTGAGGGACGCGTGGCGGTAGTTCGCAAGATTCCATGCGTAGTACGCGACTTGACCAACCACGGCGAGCGCGTCTACACCGTCGAGCTGAGCCCGTCTTTGGCGGTGCCGAAGTTCCAGCCCGGGCAGTTCCTGCATCTGGCCCTCGACGACTGCGAGCCGGGCGGATTCTGGCCCGAGTCGCGGGTGTTCTCGATCGCCAGCTCGCCCCGGGAACGGGACCTGCTTGCGATCACCTACGCCGTCAAGGGCGCCTTCACGGCGCGCATGGAGCGCGAGCTGGCCCCTGGACGCAGCGTCTGGGTCAAGCTGCCGTACGGCGATTTTGTGGTCGATCCGGGCACCGACGCGGTGCTGTTCGCCGGCGGTACCGGTGTCACCGCGTTCACGGCATTCCTGCAATCGCTCCAGCCCGACCAGGCCACCCGCGTCCTTCTCTTCTACGGCGCTCGCGAGCCGAAACTTTTCGTCTACGGTCCGCTGGCAGAAGCCTGCGCACTCGAAGTGCCGTCACTGACCTGCCAGTTGGTGTGCGAAGCGACGGACGGGCGTCTACAGGTGGCTGGCGCGTGGCCGGCCATCGAGACGCTGCACGATCCGATCTTTTACCTGAGCGGCCCACCGCCGATGCTCGGCGCGCTTACGGCGCAGCTGCGTGAGCATGACGTGTCGCTGGAGGCTATCCGGACTGATGCCTGGGAATAGGCTGGCGACGGACCGGGTTCCTGACAACCGCGGGGCGCACAACTTGCTCGCCGGCGATCTGCAGCATGTCCTCGAGCAGACCGTCGATGTGTGGCCGCTTTTGCAGGGCGCCCGCCTCTTCATCACGGGCGGTACCGGCTTCTTCGGCTCCTGGCTGCTGGAGAGCTTGCTGTGGGCGAACGACCGCATGCGCCTTGGGCTGCGGGCGACCGTCTTGACGCGCGACCCAGCGCGGTTCATCAGCAAGGCGCCACATCTCGCGATGGACCCAGCGATAGAGCTTCTGGCCGGTGACATGGGCTCGTTCGCATTTCCGCGACACAACATCGACTTTGTTGTTCACGCCGCCACCGAGACGGTCGGCGCCCCGGGCACGTTCGACCCGATGTGGAAGTTCGAGGCGGACGTGAGCGGCACGCGTAGGGTTCTCGCAACGGCGCGCGAGCACGGCGCGCGCCGGATGCTACTCACCAGTTCGGGGGCGGTTTACGGCCGGCAGCCGTCTGAAGTGGCACATATTTCTGAGGATTACGTCGGAGCCCCGGACCTGACGGACCCGGCGTCTGCCTACGGCGAGGCCAAGCGAGTATCCGAGTTCGCCTGCGCGGCATCAGCCAAAGGCGGCCCAGATACGGTCATCGCGCGCTGTTTCGCTTTTGTCGGTCCCCACCTGCCGCTGGACTCCAACTACGCCATCGGCAATTTCATTCGAGACGCGCTCTCGGGGGGTCCGATAGTGGTTGCCGGTGACGGGACCGCGGTCCGCTCATACCTCTACGCGGCCGATCTTGCGGTGTGGCTGTGGCGTCTTCTGCTCCAAGGGACGCCCGGGCGCGCCTACAATGTCGGCTCGGACGAGGCTGTGACGATCGACCAACTTGCGCGCATGGTCGCGAGAATCGCATCGCCTGCCGCTGAGGTTCGCCTGCTAGGCAAGGCTGACGGACGGCCGCCGCAGAGATACGTTCCGTCAATCCATCGAGCACGATCGGAACTCGGTCTGGGGCCCGTCGTGCTGCTCCCTGATGCCATCGAGCGCACGGCCAGTTGGCATCGCCAGATTAATGACCCCAGCCCAGTTGAGGCCGAACGGACACCTTGAAGCTCTCCGATTATGTGACAGGTTTCCTCGTGGAACACGGCGTTCGCGACATCTTCCTCCTGTCCGGTGGCGGGATCATGCACCTGCTCGACTCGGTCGGTTCACAGGCCGAATTGAGTTACTTCTGCTGCCGTCACGAGCAAGCGTGCGTTGTCGCAGCCGAGGGATACGCTCGAGCGTCCGGCCGGCCCGGTGTCGCGCTGGTAACCACAGGTCCGGGTGCGATCAACGCGCTTTCTGGGGTCGTTGGCGCATGGTACGACTCGATCCCGCTGATCGTGATATCCGGCCAGGTTCGCCGGGACCTCATCGCCGACTTCGATAAGCTGCGCCAAAAAGGCCCGCAGGAAGGCGATATCCGGGCGATGGCCGGACCGGTGACGAAGTACATGACCACAGTCACGCAGCCCGAAACCATTCGGTATGAGCTGGAGCAAGCATTCTATCTCGCACAGAGCGGACGGCCGGGACCGGTGTGGATCGAGATCCCCGTCGACGTTCAGGCCCTGCAGGTCGATGAACATGACCTTGTGGGGTTTGAGCCGCCCTCGGACGATCACCTGCTGGAGGGAGCCGATCTGCATGCAGCTGCCTCTGCCCTAGCTGACGAGCTGCGCAAGGCGAAACGACCGCTGATTGTCGCCGGGGCCGGGATCCGCCTTGCTCATGCGGAGGGGCGTCTCGCGGAACTGATGGAGGTTCTCCAGGTGCCCGTCGTTGCGCCGGACGCCGGGAAGGATCTGGTCGCCGAGGACCATCCCCTCAACGTCGGTGTGTTCGGGCCGGCCGCACAGAGGCGGGCCAACTTCGCCGTGCAGAACTGCGACCTGCTCGTCGCGCTGGCCGCCGGTCTTTCCGCGAAGAAGGTCGGCTTCGGCTACCGAGAGTTCGCCGGTCGCGCCCGCAAGATCATCGTCGACATCGACCGCGATCAGCTCGACAACCAGATCATCGACGCAGACACGCGGGTCCAGGGCGATGTCGGGCTATTCCTTGACGCGTTGATCGCGGAAGCCAGGCTCAACCCGATCCCGCCGAGGCCGCGCTGGCTTGACGCCTGCTCGTCCTGGAAGAAGCGGTATCCGCCGATCGCAGACGATCATCTCATCGAGACTGGCTATATCAACAGCTACGTCTTCATGGGCGCGCTGTCCGATGTGATGGGCGTCAACGATCTTCTGGTTACCGGAAACGGCTTGGAGAGCGTGAGCTTCGTGCAGGCCTTCAGAGTCAAGTCGGGCCAGCGCGCGTTCACGAACTTCAATTGGGGCGCGATGGGCTGGGACCTCCCGCTCGCCATCGGCGCGTGCGTGGGATCTGGTGGTTGGCGGACCGTCTGCGTGGCCGGGGATGGCACGGTGCAGATGAACCTCCAGGAACTCATGACAATTCGTCACTATGACCTGCCAGTGGCAGTGTTCGTTTTCAACAATGGAGGCTACTCGACAATCCGTGCGACGCAGCGCGGTCTGCTGGACGGCCGGATCACCGCGTCAGACCCCGCAACCGGCGTCGACGACCCGGACTTCGAGACGCTCGCCCGAGCCTTCCGTCTTCCGTATCACCGGCTTGCGCACAGTGACGGCCTTGCTTCCGGAATCCGCACCGTCCTGGCGGAATCCGGGCCGGTCCTATGCGAGGTCATGATCGGTCCGGATCAGGAGATAACGCCCAAGGCTTCGGCGTTCCGAAGGCCGGATGGATCTCTCGAGTCGCGACCGCTCGAGGACATGTATCCCTTCCTGCCGCGCGAAGAGGTGTACGAGAACATGCACCTCTTCGACGAAGACGCGTGATGGACGAGCCCGATTTGACCGGCAGCATCGACGTGTCGCTGCTTAAGGTGAGACGCGCGACCCCGATTCGCGAGGTCATCGAAGTGATCGACCGCAGCGGCCGGCTGAGCGTCGCCCTGCTCGTGGATGACCAGGATCATTTGGTGGCGACCATCACCGACGGAGACGTCCGGCGTGCCATCCTGGCAGGGCTCCAGATCGATGCCGCTGTCGAGCGGATGCTGCCGCTGAAGGCCACACTCCCCAACCCGGAGCCCATCACCGCGCCCATGGGCATCGACCGGCCCTCAGCGCTCGCCCTTATGCAGGCACGCCGGGTGAGACAGCTCCCGCTCGTCGACGCTGATCGTCGCGTCGTCGACCTGATGCTTCTCGCTGACCTCATCGAGCTACCGCCCGAATCCCTGCGCGCGGTCATCATGGCGGGCGGGTTTGGGATGCGCCTGCGACCTCTGACCGAGAACCTGCCGAAACCGATGCTGCCCGTGGGCGGCCGCCCGCTCATGGAACGCATCGTGGGGCGACTAAAGGAGTCGGGCATCGACCACATTGTGGTCACGACGCACTACAAGCCGGAGAAGATCGTCGAACACTTCGGCAACGGCAGCAACTTCGACGTCACGATGACCTACGTCCAGGAAGACGTGCCCCTCGGCACGGGCGGAGCCTTGGGGCTCCTCCAGAACGTCAACGAGCCGCTGCTGGTCATCAACGGCGACATCCTAACCGACGTGGACTTCGGCGCCCTCCGTGATTATCACCGCGAGTACGGTGCGGACCTTACGGTCGGCGTGCGGCGCTACACATTCAATGTCCCGTATGGGGTCGTCGAGAACAGCGGCGCACGGGTGGTGCGCATCGACGAAAAGCCCGAGATGACCGTCTTTGTCAATGCCGGCATCTATATCCTGGAACCAAAGGTTTTCGACTACGTGAACCGCGGCGCGCACCTCTACATGACAGACCTCATCCAAACAGTCATCGAAGCCGGCCTCGTCGTCGTGAGCTTCCCCGTTCACGAATACTGGATGGATGTCGGCCGTACGGACGACTACATGCGGGCACAGGCGGATGGAGATAGCGGCAAGTGGGGATAGGCCCCATCGAAGTACCAGACCGGAGGCAGATGTGGCGACCATGAGGATCGGCTCTAGACCGGTCGGCCCAGACGAACCACCGCTCGTGATCGCGGAAGTGGGTATAAACCACGAAGGCGACATTCGCAAGGCACTCCGCATGGTCGAGGATGCCGCCGCGGTCGGCTGCGAATGCATCAAATTCCAGTCACACGTCGTCGACGACGAGATGATTCCCAACGACGTCATCCCGGGTAACGCCAAGGAGAGCATCTGGGACATCATCGCCCGCTGTGTCTTGAGTGAGGACGAGGAGCGGGAGCTCAAGGCGGCCGTCGAAGGCAGTGGCATGATCTACCTGTGTACGCCCTTCTCGCGTGCCGCGGCACTACGGCTCGAGCGCATCGGCGTGGAGGCATACAAGATTGGGTCCGGCGAGTGCAACAACTACCCACTCGTCAGCCTGATCGCCTCATTCGGCAAGCCCGTGATCCTGAGCACAGGCATGAACGACTTGACTTCGATCGAACCGGCCGTCGCGATTCTCCGGCAGGCAGCTGTGCCCTTCGCCTTGCTGCAGTGCACGTCGATGTACCCGACGCCGTACGAAAAGGTCCGCCTGGGTGCGTTGCCCGCACTCCGCGAGCGGTTCCCTGATGCCGTGATCGGTCTCAGCGATCACTCCCATGGCAACTACACATGCTTCGGAGCTACGGCCCTGGGCGCGTCTATCCTGGAGAAGCACTACACATCGGACAAATCCTGGCCCGGTCCGGACATCCCCATCTCGATCGACCCGGCGGAGCTGCGGGAGCTGATCGTGGGCTCGCGTGCCATCCATGCGGCCATGGGCGGTACGAAGGATATCCTTCCCGAGGAGCAGCCGACGATCGACTTCGCTTACGCGTCGGTGGTCGCCATCGGCGACATCCGGGCCGGCGATCGCCTGGGCAAGGACAACATCTGGGTCAAGCGGCCCGGCACGGGCGAGATCCTTGCGAAGCACTTCGAATCGCTCGTCGGGCGAGTTGCCGTACGACCCGTCGCCCGGGATACGCAGCTCCGCTGGGACGACATCGAGGGTGGCTCGGCGGCCAGCACCACTCGATGAGCCAGACCCGAACAGTCGCCGTCTTCACGGGCAATCGCGCCGAGTATGGCCTGCAATTCCCCATCCTGAGAGCCATCGCGGCAGACCCTCGGCTCGAGTACAAGCTCATCGTCGGGGGTGCCCACCTGCAGGAGGACTTCGGCAGGACCGTCGCCGAGATCGCCAACGACGGATTCCATGTGGCCGCCGAAGTTCAGATGACGATGCGACAGGACACGCTAATGGCGACGGCCGAGGCAATCGGGACCGGCATAGTAAGCCTCGCCAGCGTCCTGGACGAAATGAGGCCTGACTTCCTGGTCGTCTACGGCGACCGATACGAGGGCCTCGCCGCCATGATCGCCGGAACGCAGATGAGCATCCCCACCGGGCACATCGAGGGCGGCGATTACACGGAAGGCGGTGCCCTGGACGACTCCGTACGCCATGCGATGACCAAGCTGGCGCACCTCCATTTCGCCACGAACAAACAGGCGGCCGAGCGGATCCGGCGCCTCGGAGAAGAGCACTGGCGCATCTTCGTGGTAGGCCAACCCTCGCTTGATCTAATCGACGCGGGCGAGTTCGCCTCGCCTCAGGATCTTGAGGCAGACCTGGGGCTCGATCCTACACGGCCGATCGTCCTCTTCTGTCAGCACTCGGTCGCGACGGAAGCCGACCTCGCCATCGAACAGGTGGAGCCATCGCTCGAGGCCCTGAAGGCGCTTGCGGCCGATGGTATGCAGGTCATCGTGACCTACCCGAACAACGACGCGGGCGGACGGCGCATCATCGAGCGGCTCGAGAGCTTGCGTGGCTCCACCGATGTCCAGGTCCATCCCAGCCTCGGCCGGTGGCGCTTCCACGGCGTCTTGAACCTAATCGGGCGTGTCGGCAGGGGAGCCTTCGTCGGCAACTCTTCGGCCGGCATCAAGGAGACGCCCGTATTCGGATGCCCGGTAGTGAACATCGGACCTCGCCAGCAGGGTCGCCTTCGGGCCGACAACGTACTGGACGTACCCTACGATGCGGCTGTCATCGCGTCGGCGGTCCGTCGAGCTACATACGACGAAGCCTTCCGCGAGCAGTGCCAAACCTGCTCGAACCCGTACGGGGCAGGCGACGCCGGCGCGCAGATCGCGGAAGTCCTGGCAACCATGCCGCTCGACATGCGGCTCATCCAGAAGCGGATGACGTATTGATTTCCCGCAGATCGGCGAGGGTCTGACGAAGGGCCCGGGGCACCAAGGAGGCAACCTGGTGGACAACCAACAGACAAGATCCGCCTCGCTCAACGACCAGTTGGACGAACTGCTGTCGGAGAGCGTTGAAGCTGCTCGCGCTCGCGAAGGTTCAACGTTTGACGACCTCACCGCCGACGGCGGAGGGGCCTTCGTTCTCTTTGGCGCCGGCGGTCTCGGTCGCAAGACCGCCTCCGGGATGCGAGACCTGGGCATGGAGGTTATTGCCTTCGCGGACAACAACCCGCAGTTGTGGGGAACATCTCTGGAAGGTGTTCCAGTTATGAGTGCGGAAGAAGCCGGCCGTCAGTACGGTCGCTCGGCCGCGTTCGTCACGACGATCTGGTCAGGCTCCAGCTCCGGCCGGCAGGTGGACCGGGTTCGTCAGTTGCGCGACCTCGGGTGCCGTACCGTTGTGCCCTTCGGGTACCTCTACTGGAAGCACCCGGAGGTATTCCTGCCGCATTGGTCGCTGAACCTCCCGCACCGGATCCTGGAACATGCTGATGATCTCCGCGCCCTCTGGTCGCTCTGGGGGGATGAGGATTCACAGCGTGAGTACCTCAGCCAGCTCAGATTCAGGTTGTGGCTGGACTACGACGCCCTCAGGCCGCCGGCTCCGCACCTGCAGTACTTCGCCGACGACCTCTTCTCGCTGTCCGACCAAGAAGTGCTGATTGATTGCGGCGCATACGATGGCGACACCATTCGCGAGTTCACCGAGCGACGAGGATCGAACTTCGCGGCCATTCGCGCCTACGAACCGGACGAGGCCAACTTCTCCCGGCTGCAGGAGTTCCTCTCGCAGTTGGACACATCAATTCGCCGGAAGGTGACGGTCCGGAAGTTCGCCGTGGGCGCGGAGTTTGGATCGGTCGGATTCGTATCCGAAGGGTCGATCGCGTCCAGAGTCGATACCGACAGCACTGTGCAAGTGGCCTGCGTCCCGCTTGACGGCGACCTCGCCGACATCCGGCCCACGTACATCAAGATGGATGTGGAAGGCTCAGAGATGGATGCCTTGCGAGGAGCCGCGAAGACGATCCATGCGAGTCGCCCCATCCTGGCGATCTGCGTGTATCACAAGCCGGAAGACCTGCGCGAGGTTCCACTCTTCATCAAATCGACGTCCGATGGGTATCGCTACTTCCTGCGATCGCATGACGAGGAAGGCTGGGAACTTGTGTGCTACGCAGTTCCATCGGACCGGCTCGTGCGGCGCTGATCGCGATAGCGGGATCGATCTTCCCGGGCCGGACTAACCAGCGCGCTGCTCACGCTCGCCGGGTAGCGCATCCGTCTTCGTCTCTTCAATGAGGGCCTTGCTCCGCTCGCGCACGACCGAGGGGCCATTGCTTCCCGCCCCAAACCCGATCCGTTCCTTTTCCACCACGAATGGCCTCTTGTGAACCTGTGTGTGGATGGACCCGATGTACTCGCCGATGATTCCAATGAAGAACAGTTGCACTGCCCCGAAGAAGTAGATGCCGATGAGCAGTGGCGCGATGCCGAGCTGGATCTCATTCCAGAAGGCTAGCTTGGCGATCAGATATCCAAGCGCAATGAGCAGTGAAAACATGGAAAGGATGAATCCGGTCGTTGCCGCAAGTCGGAGCGGCACCTTGGAGTGACTGGTTATGCCGAGCAATGCGGCGTCGAACAGGCTGTAGAAGTTGTGCTTTGAGACGCCGCGGCTGCGTGCCGGCTGCATGTACTCGATCTCGGCACGGGCGTAGCCGAAGTCGCAGATGAGCCCACGGAAATAGGGCGCCTGCTCACCCGTCTCCCGGCACTGCTCCACGACCTCGCGGTCGTAGAGGCCAAAACCGGTGAAGTCGGGCACGAGCTCGATCTCCGACAGCCGGCCGATCAGCCAGTAGTAGAGGCGCCGGACACGAAATCTGCACTTCGACTCTTGGCTACCGGCCTTCACCCCAATGGCGATCTTGTAGCCCTCCTCCCACTTCCTGACGAACTGGGGGATCAGCTCGGGGGGGTCCTGGAGATCGGCCACCAGGCAGATGACGGCATCGCCACGCGCGACTAGCAGGGCGTGATAGGGCGACCTGACGGTGCCGAAGTTGCGGGTGTTGACGATGACCTTGACGTGGCGGTCCTGCGCCGCCAGACGACGGAGAACTTCGACGGTGCCATCCGTGGAGGCGTTGTCGATGAACAAGTGGTCGTAGTCGTAGCCAGGCAGTGTCGCCATGACTTCCTTGACCTGGCGGTGGACCTCGGCGACGTTCGCTTCTTCGTTGTAGCACGGAGTCGAGATCGTCAGCAGGGGCACAGCGGCTTCTCTTGCTGATCATGCACCGGTCAGCCCTCCTTTGCTCCAGACGGCTCGTTGGTGAACGGGTCGCCGGTGGGTACGAGATGTCCGCCGCGGAAGCTGAAGTGCTTGTGGCTCAGGTAGCTGCAGACGACCACCAGCACGGTCAGGAGCGCCTGGACGGCGTAAATGTTGAGCGGCAGTACGTGGAGCGCGATGGGCAGCAGCGCGAGATTGACGACCAGCGTCACGACGTAGACGAGCGAGAAGCGCGGGAACTCCCTGAGAATCGAGCCCCGGCTGCGGAACACGATGTAGCGGTAGCCGACGTAGGCGTTCACCACCGCGATCGGCCAGGAGATCAGCATCACGACGAGGTAGTGCAGGTGGTTGCCGAGCAGGAACTGCAAAGCCGCCCAGATGCAGTAGCCGAAGACAGTGTTCCAGCCGCCGACCACGAGGTAGAGCAGCTGCTCACGGCGGCGGAAGTAGAGGCGAGCCGGCCATCCGAGCGCGGGATTGGCGCGCAGCCCGTCGAGGCGCCGCTCGATTGGGTTCAATTCCCTGGCTGTCGACGGTTGCATATACGTGATGGTACCCTCCGCCGCTGTCTCCCGTCACAGAGGCCCAGGCCCGGCGACTGCTTGAGAACCGGGCGCAGAAGATCTTGACTCGCGGCGGCCTTCAACGCGCTCCTCTATGATTGGCTGAAATCGACCGAGGGTAAGTGGTCTTCGCCTGGCTTCGCGGCGACACGCCGCTCAACTGCTGGGCGCCCCAACAGGCCCGACAACATCAATGGAGGACCGGTGTTCAAGCGTACATTCACTTGAGTCCAGCTTCGACCTGCCAGACCTTCTCGGCAGTCGGCGCTAGATGGCGGAGGTACGTCCCCATCGCGTTCGCTCGCGAGTTGATGTCAATGCTCAAGCACCTGAGGGGCCTTGGGTGAGTTCTACCTATACAGTCAGGGGGAGAATTGCGTGAATCCCGTCCACGAACCGGGCCTCGGAGCAGACGAAGGCATGCGGGTCACTATGAAAGCTGAAGTCGACACGCGCGCGCTGCTTCCAGAACGAGACGTTAAGCGGAACCGTGTCCGCCTGCTGGTGACGATCGTGCTCGTGGGGACGCTAGCGTCGATCGCCTGGCACTACGTGTCGGGCTTCTACCTTGGGCAGGGGTATCCGCAATCGACGTTTCTTTACGCTCCGGACCTGCACTTCTCCGATTGGCGCTACGTCTACATCTATGCGCAGAAGTTCGTGCGAGGCGTACCCTGGCAGTTCGGCTATTTCCCCTTCGGCAGTCTGACGGCAGTGACGTCGACTGTCGTGCGAGCATCCGTCGGGTTCATCCTGATGGTCGTCCTGTTCCTCGGTGTGCTCGCCCTGATCCTCCGTCGCTTTGTCTTCGATTGCGAGGAGCACGCGCTCACAAGAGCACAAGGCATAGTCATCCTCGTCGGCCTGTCCTACCCGGTTCTCTTCGTGCTTGACCGCGGCAACATGGAGATGCTCGTCTTTGCGTTCATTGCGGGGTTCTTCTACTTCACATACGTTCGAGAACGCCCATGGATGGCGGCTCTCTGCCTTGCAGCGGCGATCGCGTTCAAGCTCTATCCCGCGACGCTCCTCCTGGTTCTTCTTGCCGAACGTAGGTTCAAGCCCCTCGTTCTCACCGTCATCATCACTGGTGGCCTTACCGCAATCAGCGTGGGTCTTCTCGCTGTTGTAGGCCACTTCAGCCTGGCCGATGTGGTGCAGATGGACATCGGTGGCAAGGGGGTATTCATGCATGGGACGGTCGCCGGCGCCGCTGTGGAAGGCACCCATTCGCTTTGGGACCTTGTGGGCCTATGGAAGATGCTTCGCCAGGCGGGCGTCACCGAGTGGAGTACCAAGATGTATGCGGTCGCGGCCGCCGCGACCTTTCTCGGTCTCGTGGTCTATGCGGTGTTCCGGGAGACCGAGCGTTGGAAGATTGTGCTGCTGGCCACGGTGCCAGGATTGCTCCTGCCCTATTTCTCGGCCGACTACACACTCATTCAGCTCTACTTCCCGCTGGTCTTCTTCCTCAACGCCCGTCGCGTCTCACGCTGGGACGTTGTCTACGTCGCCTTGTTCGGAATCCTGCTGGTGCCGGTCGACTACTACCACATCCGGGGTGAAATAAGCATCTCGGTCATCGTCTATCCCGCAGCTATGGTCGCCCTGGTGCTCCTGGCGATCCTCGATGTGCAGCGAACCGCAGGGCACCTCAACGGGGAGCACTCTGACAATAGAGAGGGCCAAACCAGGACGTGGAGGCGAGGCCTGCGGAGCCCGGTCGACGCCAACGAACCCGGGTCATCGGGCGACCGCCGGCCGCTGAACATAGACCCGATCGCCGAAGGGGTCGTGTCTTGCCGCATCTCCACGCGCCTGCAGCAACGCTTAGTAGGGAGAGCGGATGTGGCCGAAGTTGCGCGCGTTCACGATGACCTTGACGCGTTTGTCCGCCGCCGCAAGTTCGCGCAGGATCGCGACGGTCTTGTCCTGTGAGGCGTTGTCGATGAACAGGTGCTCGTAGTCGTAGCCTGGCAGCGGTAGCCAAGGTAGGCGTTCAGCGCGGCGATCGGCCAGGAGATCAGCCGTCGTCGCCCGTTACCGACTGTCCGGTTGAGTCCGCCACTCCCTACGCCGGTCGCTCCGGTTTCCGCCGGAACCGACCGCGCAACCCCGCCATGTACCAGTGCAGGTAGTGGGGCAGCCACTTGCGCAGCTTGAAGTTGCTCTGACCGGCGGTCCGATCTCGCCACGTTGTGGGGACCTCGGCCAGCCGGCGGCCGGCCAGAGTGGCCTTGACGGACAGCTCCAGCGCCAGCTCGAACCCGGCCGTGCTCTCGATCGTGACCGAGTCGAGGAGGCGGCGGCTGTAGAGCTTGAAGTTGTTCGTGGGGTCGTGGATCGGGACGCCGGCCAGCCAGTGGAGCGTCAGGCCGGCGGTCCGGCTCATCAACCGCTTCAAGCGTGGACCGCCGACCTGATGCCCTCCGCGCATGTAGCGGCTGGCCGCCACGACGTCCGCGCCGCCGCCGTCGCCGGCGAGTGCGAGTGCGACCATCGAGTCGACCACCACCGGATCGTCGGATCCGTCGCCCATCGAGATCAGAACGTACGCCGCCTTCGATTCGGTGATGCCGGCCTTCATAGCGTTGAGGACGCCCCGGCCCAATCGATTGCGAACGGATCTGAGTTCCGGGATTTCCGCCTGCAGGGACCGCAGGACGGGCACCGTCGTGTCTTCGTCGAAGTCGTAGACGACGAGCATCTCGAACGGCACGTGAATCGCGGCCGCCAGAGACTTCAACACCGGCCGAACGGCCTCGCCCTCATTGAAGACGGGCAAGACGATCGAGAGCTGCGGTTCGAGAGCCATATTCAGATCCGGCCGGCTTCGGCTTCTGCCTCGATCCACGGGATCACTTCATCCAGCATTTTGTCGAGCGATGTCGTGGCCTCGAAGCCGAGGACCTCGCGGGCTTTGCGGACGTCCGGCACTCGCATCTGAACGTCGTGCTCGAACGGGCGGTCGGAGACGTAGTTGAAGGGCCGGTCGCTGTTGATCTTGTGCCAGATCGACTCGGCCAGTTGCAGCACGGTCGTGCTCTCGGGCGTGGACAGGTTGAAGTCGTTGTTGAGCGCCTTGGGGCTCTCCATCGCCAGCCTGATGCCGTGGGCCAGGTCGGCGCCGTAGGTGTAGTGGCGGACTTGATTGCCCTCGCCCAGGATGTGGAGCGGATCCTGGCCCTTGTACACCTTGAGCACGAGATCCGGAACCACGTGGCTCATAGCCAGCTTGACATTCCCGGACATGATTTCCGCGTCGCGGAGGGCGCGGCGCTCGCCGATTCCGACGCAGTTGAACGGCCGCACGATCGTCCAGGGCAGCTGGTACTGCTCCCAGGCGCCCTTGGCGAAGTATTCGGAGGCTAGCTTCTGGAACCCGTACGTGGAGATCGGCGGGGGGCTCGTGAACTGGGCGCCTTCCGGCGTTGGGAAGACGGTCGAGGACTCGAAGACCATCGACGACGAGATGACCGTGATCCGCTCGAGGTGGCCGTTCTTGTGAGCGTCGATCGCTGCCCGGAAGGTCGAGGCCAGGATCAACTCGTTCTCGGCGAGGAGATCGAACGCGAATTCGTGGAAGTAGCTGATGCCGCCGATCATGGCCGCCGCCGCGAGCACCTGGTCGCAGTCGGCGGCGAGTTCCGTCATCAGCGCTTCGTCCTTGGCGTCGCCGCGCACGAAGGTGTAGCCAGGGTGAGAGTCGTAGCTCTTAGTGACCGGCCCGTATTTGCTGAAGTTGTCCATCCCGACGACCGTGTGGCCGGCCTCGAGCAGTTCCGGAACGAGGTAGCCGCAAATGAATCCGGCGGCCCCTGTGACGAGAACTCTCACGGCTCCTCCGACTTGTTGGACGTTACAGGCGAATCTCGCCCAGCGCGCCCCAGATGTCAATCAGTTCGCGGTCGCCCAACTTCGCGTCGATATAGGCGCGGTGGGGCACACCGACAACCAGGATCTCGGCCTCGGCGACCACCCGTTCCAGTGGCAGGAGACGCGGATCCGAGACGTAAGGGTCGGTGCACAGCACCTCGGCTCCGGTCCACCTGAGCAGCTTGCGGAGCTTGTAGCTCAGAGACGAGCGGATGTCGTCCGACTCCGCCTTGAAGGCCATGCCGAGAAGGCCGATCTTGCGACCCCTAAGGCTGCCATAGCGGCGCTCCATGGCGCTGACGATATATGCGGGCAAGCCTTCGTTGACCTGCATCGCAGACTGGCCGATCTGGAAATGGTCCGAGGTGAATGCGGCCAGCTGCATGGTGTCCTTCAGCAAACACGGCCCAGCAGCGAGCCCCGGCGAGGGTAGGTCTTTGGCCCTCGGGTAGTCCGTCTTGATCGCACGCAAGACGTTCGAGTAGTCGACCCCGGCTTCGTGCGCGATCTCGAAGAACTGGTTGGCGGCCGCGAACTTGATGTACCGCCAGGCGTTGGTGAAAAGCTTCGAGAGCTCCGCCTCCTTAGTCGAGGCGCGGATGATTTGCGGAGTCAGGTGCCGGAACAGCGCCTCGGCCCGGTCACCGGCGGTCTCGTCGTCCGAGCCCACGATCTGCGGCAGGCTCGAGAGTTCCTCGACGGCATGGCCTTCGGCAATGCGTTCCGGGCAGAAGACGACGTCCAGGTCGCAGCAGCGCGTCGCGAGAGCTTCGGCTATGTACTCAGTGGTGCCCGGATAGACCGTGCTGCGCAACACGACCAGAGCCCCGGGGCGAAGGTGGGGGGCCATCTGTTCCACGGCCCGCTCAAAGACCGTCATCGAGGGGTTGAGGAACTCGTCGATAGGCGTCCCGACGACCACGACAACCTGATCGGCGCGCCCCAGCATCTCGGCCGAGGAGCTCAACTCCAGACGGCCTGTCTTTAGGACCTGGGTCAGGAGTGCGTCCGCGCCGGCCTCCAGGAATGGCATCTGGCCGCGCCGAATCGTCTCGAGCGCGGCTTCGGCGAGGTCCGATATTCCAACCCTGAGTCCGGCGGCGGCAAAGGCGAGGCTCAGTGGCAGCCCGACATGGCCGGCGCCGCCGATGACTACGACATCTAGATCGGCGTCGGGCAGTTGTGACGACGAGTTAGTCACGCCCAAGAAGCTCCTTCCCAAGTGGATCGGTGGGCAGACGCCCATGTCGGTTCGCGCGAGTCGTCGTGTACCACTCGATCGTGCGTCGAAGCCCTTCCTCAAACGAAGTTCCGGCCGCGAAGCCGAACTTCTCGCGGGCGCGGCTGGTGTCCAGGGCGCGTCTCGGCTGACCGTCGGGCTTGGTGGCGTCCCAGCGAAGTTCCCCTTCGAACCCGGATAGCCGGGCGATGAGGGTCACAAGGTCGCGGATCGTGATCTCGTGACCGACGCCGAGGTTGACCGGAGCCCCCTCGTCATAGCGCTCGGCGGCCAGCACGATGCCGTTGGCTGCGTCGTCAACGTACAAGAACTCGCGCGACGCCGATCCGGTGCCCCAGACCTCGATGAAGTCGTCGCCGCGGTCACGTGCGTCGAGGCACTTCTTGATCAGCGCCGGAATGACGTGCGAACTAGATTCGTCGAAGTTGTCGCCGGGGCCGTACAAGTTCACCGGCAGGAGGTGGATCGCGTCGAAGCCGTACTGCTCGCGATAGGCCTGACCCTGGACCAGCAGCATCTTCTTGGCCAGTCCGTACGGGGCGTTGGTTTCCTCCGGGTAGCCGCCCCACAGGTCGTCTTCATGAAAGGGCACCGGCGTGAACTTCGGATACGAGCACACCGTCCCAACGCCGACGAACTTGGAGACGCCCGCATTGCGCGCCTGCTCCATGAGTTCGATGCCCATGATCGCGTTCTCATAGAAGAACCGGCCCGGGTTCTCGCGGTTGGCGCCGATGCCGCCGACGACCGCCGCGAGGTGGATGACCAGATCAGGACGACCGTCGGCGAGGGCACGGGCGATGCCGTCATGGGTCCGAAGGTCGTATTGGGCGCTCCGCGGCACGAAGATCTCCGTCGCCCCGGCATCTCGGAGGCGCCTGACCACCGAACTGCCGAGGAAGCCGGCCCCGCCGGTAACCATGACGCGGCGGTCTTTCCAGAAATCGGCCATTGATCGAATGCCCTCTGCTCGGGTTGGGTTGGGTCGATCGTCAGGATACCGGGAAGCGCCGCCGCGTGGTCGCCGCGTAGTCGCCGCCGAGTCGCCGCAGCGGAGCGCGCGCCTGTTCCGCTGGGTCATACTTGGGACGATGACGACCGATTCCGCGACTCCACCCTCCGCCCCGGAAGCCTCTCTACGGGCCCTCCAGATGCAGGACCTGGAAATCCTGCGTGAGTTCAAGCGCATCTGCGAAGCCCACTCGCTGCGCTACTACCTGGGTTCCGGAACGCTGCTGGGGGCGGTGCGGCACAAGGGCTTCATTCCCTGGGACGACGATGTGGACGTCGAGATGCCCCGCCCTGACTACGATCGATTCTCCCGGCTGTGCGCCACAGACCTGGTCTCCGGCTTCTCGTGGCACACGTACCTGACCGACCGCAGGTATCCCTTCATGTGGGGCAAGCTCATGCGCGACGACACCGAGTTGCGGCAGGGGCCAACTGCCCACCTGGACATCCAGCAGAGCATCTACATCGACGTCTGGCCTCTCGACGGCATCTCCAACGGCCGTCTGTCGGAGCAGATCCAGCGCGGCTTCCACAAATGGTCCCAGATCAGGCTGAGTGCGGATCTGATTCGGCCGGGGCTGCGCGGTCTCGTGGCCAGGTCCTGGAAGCTCGTGCCCCGGCGTCTTGTGGTGACCCTCTGCGAATGGTCCGCCCGGCATTTCAGCTACGAGAGTTGCCGCATCGTCGCCCATCCGCGGGCCCTGTACGGCTATCGCAAGGAATGCATGCCGCGGGAGTGGTTCGGTGACGCGGTACCGCAGCAATTCGAAGATATGACGCTGCCAGGTCCGGCGCGCTGGCACGAGTACCTGACTCATGTATATGGCGACTACATGACGCCGCCGCCGGAGGCCCAACGCATGAGCCGCCACGAGTCGACGATCGTGTCGCTGCCCGACGAACCGGACGGCTCTGGCGCGCCGCGCGCCACTCACCCCAAGCATCCGTGAGGAGGACGACATCTCCGTGAGTTTGCCAACGGCCGTGATTCTGGCCGCAGGATTAGGTCGCCGGCTCGGCGATCACACGACCTCTTTGCCCAAGGCCCTGATCGACCTGCACGGCCGAACCCTTCTGGAGCGTTCTCTCGCCGCGCTCTCGGCGGCTGGGTTCCAGCGTGCCTGCATCGTGACCGGCCACTGCGCCGAAACGATCGACGACGTCGTGGCGAAGGGCCACTTCGGCATCGAGGCCGTCACGCGGTTCAACCCGAACTACGCCACGGCCAACAACATCGTCTCGTTCCTGACGGTTGAAGATGTCGTGGAGCAAGGCTGCGTGCTGCTCAACTCGGACATCGTCTTCGACGCGTCGATCCTCGTCGACGTGGCCGCGGCCGGCCCGGGGACGTGGCTGGTGGTCGACTCGGACGAGCCGCTCGGCGCCGAAGAGATGAAGGTCAGTGTCGACGCCGCGGGCAGATTGACGCGGGTGAACAAGCTCCTCGACCCGGCCGAATCGGTGGGGGAGTACATCGGCATTACCCGCTTCGACGTCGAGGGCGGTCGTAAGTGCCTCGACTCCGCTCATCGGCTCGTGGACGCCGGGCAGGTGGACCTCTACTACGAGCACGCCATCGATGCCGTGGCCGCCGACCTGGGCGCCCGGCTGCTGCCAACGCGCCGGCGGCTCTGGACTGAGATAGACGACGAAGCCGATTACCGGCGAGGCCTGCGGGAAGCGGCAGAACTGGACGCGGCGGCTTCGTGAGGCCCGAAACAATCGGCCATCGCTCGGTCCGCATCCCCAAACTGATGCGGCTCGTCGATTCGCCGGTTGGCGCCATCGAGGAACTGGCAGCGCTCGGTCGAGACTCTCGTTTCCTGGTGGTCCACGCCGGAGCGGCATCTCCCACCGGCTACGGCGAGACGCTCGTGCGAGCGGCCGAACAGGCCGGCCTGAAAGTCGGCGAGGCGATCGCCCTGTCCAACACGGACGCCTGGGCCCAAACGGTGCGCTCGGCCATGTCCGAGCAGCAACCCCAGTACATCGTCGGCGTCGGCGGCGGACGCGTCGTGGACGTGGCCAAGGTGGCCGCGGCTCATGCCGGTTCGGACTTCGTCAGTGTCCCCACTCAGGCCTCGAGCGACGGCATTTGCTCGCCGGTCGCGGTAATGGTCGACGATTCGGGTCGTCCCCGGTCGGTCGCGGCCCGGATACCCGTGGCCATCATCGTGGATATGGCCGTGATCTCGGGCGCGCCGGAGATCACCTGGCGAGCGGGCCTCGGCGACCTGGTCTCGAATCTGTCGGCCGTAAAGGACTGGCGCCTGGCCAGCAAGAGCGGCGAGCCCTACGACGACTTCGCCTGCCTCGTGTCGGAGGCGGCCGCACTTTCTGTCATCGACACGGGAGTGAGCCTGGCCGATCCCTTCTTTCGCGAGAAGCTCGTCAGGGGATTGATACTGAGCGGGATCGCGATGGAGATGGCGGGCTCGTCCAGACCGGCGAGTGGCTCCGAGCATCTCATCAGCCACGCCCTGGATACGCTGCTGACTTCGCCGCATCCTCATGGGTTGCAGGTCGCGGTGGGCATGATCGCGGCCGACCTGATTCGGGGCGACGACGTCACGCGTTTGGTGGGCTACTTCAGGTCGGTCGGCCTGCCGGTCCATCCGAGGGATCTCGGGATTCCGATGGAGACACTCGTCGCGGCCATCCGGCAGGGACCGGAGCAACGACCCGGCCGGACATCCATCCTTGACGGCGTGACCGACGAGCAGCTGGATCGGCTGGTCCTGGAGTACGCGCGCCTCTAGATTCGAGGAGCCGCGACCGACTGCTGAATCTGCCCCGGGACCCTCTAGTACCTTAAGTGGGCTGCCCCTGGCCCGTACGTGGCGGGTAGCATCGCGGCGACGTCGCGTATCGGAAATGCGGCGCCTCCCTTCGCCATGGTGAGGTCGCTCCAGTTCGACCGCGGGCGAGAGCATCGATGAGGGCTTTCGAACATGAATCTCCACCACGTCTCTCGTCGGCTGGCCGTGGTCGCGATCGGCGCCATCCTGGTTGGACTGTTTCCGGCTGCCGCAATGGCGACCGGGATGGAGCACTTTGCGGTGACAGTCACCGGGCCTGTCGTTGCCGGCACTGCGGCGGACGTGACCGTAACGGCCATGGATCCCGGCAATGTGATAGATACGACCTACACCGGATTGGTGACCCTGACGAGCGGGACGGACTCGGGTGCCACTTTCGCCGATCCGTACCCATTCACCGCCGATGACTCGGGCGCTCATGTTTTCAAGGCTTTGGACGGCGGTGTGACGTTCTCGACTGGGGGCTCGTTCTCCGTGACCGCCACCGACGGTGACGGTGTCACTGGAACCTCGGATCTCATTGCGGTCGACCACGGACCGGTCACGAGTCTGACCCTCGCCCCGGTTGATGGCACGGTCGTCGATGACACCGTGGTCGCCGGCACGGTCGTTACGTTCGTCGCCACCGGATACGACGCCTACAACGACAGCTGGAATGCGACGCTCACCTCTGACTTCGCGATGGTCGGCGGCACCTGTTCGGACGCGGATTGCCACTCGACCGTGGCCGGCCCGCATACGGTGACCGCCACGGACAAGACGAACAAAGACGTCTCGGGATCCACCGATCTGACGGTGACGAGCGACGTCGCCACTCACCTCGTGATCGCCGGCGCGGCAACCGCCAAGGCCGGGACTCTCGAGAGCTATACCGTCACCGCCGAGGACAAGTACGGCAACACGGCCGCCGATTACTCGGGTTCCGTGACGGTTTCGGTGAGCGACGACAAGGCAGACGTGTCGACAACGACGCCGACTATGGACAGAGGTGTCGGCCATTTTGACGTCACGTTCCACACCGCCGGCGCCCCGACGCTCGGGGCCTCGGACGGGGTCTTCCCCGTGGCGGACTTCTCGGTGGCCGTGAGCCCGGACGACTACAACCAACTCGTTATCGACGGCCCTGCGACCGCCAAGGCCGGGACGGCGGCGTCCTACACCGTCACCGCCGAGGATCAGTTCGGCAACACGGTCGTCATCCCCGCCGACGGCGTGACCGTCTCGGCGACCGACTCAAAGGCCGGCCTCTCGACCACGACGCCCACGATGACCGGCGGCGTGGGCCATTTCGACGTCACGTTCCAGACGGCGGACACACAAAAGGTCCGGGCGACCGACGGCGACATCCATGCTCTGGAATATTCCGTAGACGTGAGCCCGGACGACTTCAACAAGCTTGTGATCGACGGCCCGGCAACGGCCAAGGCCGGGACTGCGGCGTCCTACACGGTCACGGCCGAGGACCAGTTCGGCAACACAATCGTTGATTACGGCGGCAGCGTGACCGTCTCGAAGAGTGACGTCGCTGCGGATCTGTCCCCGACGGTACCAGACATGTCCCGCGGCGTCGGCCACTTCGGCGTTACGTTCAAGACATCCGGAGCGCAGACGCTCGGCGCCTACGACGATACCCATACGGCGCCGACGTTCGATGTGGCCGTCAACCCCGGCGATCTCAGCATGCTCGTAATCGCCGGCCCCTCCAGCACTACAGCCGGCGTCCTCCAGCACTACACGGTCACCGCGGAGGATCAGTTCGGCAACACCTACATCGGCTATGTGGGCATAGTGAACGTCTCGACGACGGACAGCCCCAGCGACCTCTCGACCACGACTTTGAGTATGCCCGGCGGCGTGGGCTCGTTCGATGTCACGTTTACGACCGTCGGCGGGCAACACATCTACGCCAATGACTCCGTGCGGCCGGCGGCCGACAAGCTCGTCACCGTTGCCGCCGCGACCGCGGCCGACAAGCTCGTCATCGGCGGCCTGGCCACCGCCATCGTCAACGGCCAGCAGGACTACACCGTCACGGCTGAACTGAACTCGGGCATGATCGTGACCGGCTACACGGGCAACATCACCCTGTCCAATTCCGGCGGAGCCTTCACCAGCACTTCAGATGTCCCGGCGGCGGGCGTGGCCACCTTCCACGTGACCTTCACAACAGCTGGGAACCAGACCCTTAACGCCAGCGACGGCACTCTGACCGCAGCCGGCAAGTCCGTGGCTGTCGCGGCCCACGGCCCCGCGACGAAGTTCTCCGTAACCGGTCTCACCGGTGGCCCGGCGCCGGTCAGCGAGTCGATCACCGTCAAGGCGCTCGACGCCTACAACAACGTCGTGACCGACTATGCCGGAACCGTCAAGTTCTCGAGTTCGGACGGTGGCGCGTCTCTCCCCGTCAACTCGACCCTCGTGTCCGGCCAGCGCGTCTTCAGTCTGACGCTCCTGACCGCCGGGACTCAGACCGTAACCGCTACCGACAGCGCAACGTCCGGCATAACCGGCGTTTCATCGGCCGTCACGGTTACCCGTGTCGCCAGCGAGTATCACGGTCTGGCGGCACCGGTTCGATTGCTCGATACGCGCAACGGTAACGGACTTGCGAAAGGCGCGGCGGCCAGACTCAAGGCTGGGCAGACCGTGTCGATCCCAATAACCGGCCGTGGCGGCGTCGATGGCAATGCGGTCGCGATTACAGTGAACGCCACGATCGTCAAGCCCGGCTCTTCTTCAACGCTCTACCTGGGTCCGGGTGCGCCGACCTCGCCGCCTACCTATACGATCGCGTTCAAGGCGAATGACGTCACCGCCTACGGCGTGACCGTCCAACTCGGCGCGGGCGGAACCGTGAGTGCCACATATCAGGCATCGTCCGGTTACACGGACCTCGTTCTCGACGTTACGGGATACTTCGCACCGGACACAACCGGCAGTACGTACTATCCGCTGGCGGCCCCCGTGCGGCTGCTCGACAGTCGCTCCGGCAATGGCCTTTCGGGCAAGTTCAAGGCAAACGTGCCGCGCACGTTCAAGATCGCCGGCCGGAGTAGCGTTCCCCTAAACGCAAAGGCGGTAACAGGCAATCTGACCGTAACCGACGCCTCCGCGAACTGGGCCGTCTACCTCGGCCCAACTTCAGCGGTAGGGCCCAGCTCGACGATCAACTTCGTCAAGGGCCAGACGCGAGCCAACACCGTGACGATGCCGCTCAGCAGCACCGGGACCCTGACCGCGACCTTCCTGGCCAATTCGGGCCAGACTTGCTCCCTGGTCTTCGACGTTACCGGCTACTACCTGCCCGGCGCGGCCGGGGCAATGTATGTGCCCGTCACGCCGGCCGCGGTCCTGGATACGCGGTCTGGCGTGGGTTACCCGGGCAAGTTCGCGGCCAACACGCCCCATACCTTCCAGGTCGCAAATCGAGCGGGCGTGGCGTTGAATGCCGTAGCCGTGGCCGGAGTGGTCGGAGTCTGGCATCAGACCAGCAACTGGGCCGTTTACGTGGGGCCGGTGGCCGTGTCCAAGCCATCGACCTCGAACCTCAACTTCGTCAAGGGCGACACCTGCTCGAACGGCCTCACGGTCGCCCTGAGCGGATCCGGAACCCTCAGCGCCACTTTCATGGCGAACGGATCGAACACGACGGACGTCGTCATATACGTCTCCGGCTACTTCGTTCCCGCGACACCGTAACCGCTGCCTTGCAGCCCTCGAATAGACAGGCACCCGTAGCCCGATGCTAGGATTGTCGGCGGGGCATACCGGATAGCGGGCTGACATCGTCAGTCGCGCGAATCGCGCGAGCCGTTTGGAGGGACCATAAAGGTCCCGTCAGCGCCGCGCCTCGGATGAGGACCGAACATGTTCGAGCGCTCGTCGATGCCAATCAGCCAGGCGCTGTCGACCGTGACGGGAAGGCGAAGCGGAAGGCACTCATCGAAGTCGCTGTCGTCGGCAGGGCTCGCGATCGTCTTCATCCTGTCCGCGTTCTCGGTCGTCGGAGCTGCGTCGCCAGCCCCGTCCACAGGTGCGGACGTAGCGGCGGACCTCTCCGCGGACAACGCGACTCAGTACCAGGAATACCTCTCGCACGAAGGCCAGAGCTATTCGTTCACTGCCGGCGGGCCGGTCACGGTCGGCTTCCAGCCGCGTCCTGGCGACCATTTGATCGTCGACGGCGCTCCGCAGGTGGCATTGCCGGCCGGGCAGGGGAGTGCAGGCGGCTCGTCAGCTTCGAACGACGGGACGGCAGCCGGTTCTGCGTCGTCGCAGACGGCGCAGCCCGCCGGAACCCTGAATCCCCTGCGCCGGGAAGTCTTCGGCTTCCTGCCCTACTGGGAACTGGACAGCACCCTCGACTACGACTCCATTTCGACCATCGCCTACTTCGGGGTGACAGTCAACGCCGACGGCAGCCTGTATACGTCCGGTAATGGCTGGAGCGGCTGGAATAGCTCGACGCTGACCACCGTTATCAACGCGGCACATGCCCACGGCACTCGAGTTGTCCTCACGGCGCAGAGCTTCGCCTGGGGCACCAGTGAGGCGGCGACGCAGACCGCGCTGCTGTCGAGTGCGGCGAACCGCTTGAACGCGGCACAGGTCATCGCCGCGGCAGTCAGGGCTCGGGGCGTGGACGGCGTGGACCTGGATTTCGAGCCCATCGCCAGCGGCCAGAAGGCCAACTACGTTGCGTTCGTCCAAACCCTGCGCGAGGAACTCGACAAGGTGCAGCCCGGCTACGAGCTCACGTTCTGCGCCAACGGCGCGCCCGGCACATACGACCTGCCCAACTTGCTGGCCAACGGCGGCGCCGACGCCGTCTTCATCATGGCCTACAACCTGCGTGGCAGTGCCGCGGTAACGGCCGGTTCTATCGATCCACTCGTCAGTTCCTTGATCCGCTACGACCTCACGAACGTCACGAGCACGTTCACGAAGCAGGTCCCGGCCTCGAAGGTGATCCTGGGCTTGCCCTGGTACGGAGCGGCATATTCCACCGGCACCAAGAACAGTCTGAACGCGACGATCGTATCGGCGGCCACGTATGGCAAGCCGGTTGAGGCCTACTACTCAACGCTGGCGCCAATCGCCGCGACGTCCGACGGCAACCATCTGGGCAAGATGTTCGACACGGGCGAGACCACCGCCTGGACCGCGTACTACGGCTCGTTCGGCGGCCAGCCCACGTGGCGCGAGGGCTACTTCGACGACGCCCAGGCCCTCGGGATCAAATGCGACGCGGTCGACGGTTGGAACTTGCGAGGCATCGGAATTTGGGCCCTGGGGTACGACAACAACAATGGCGACGGCGATCTGACCGCCACCATAGCCGCGAAGTTCGAAACGGGCCTGACCGGCACCACCTATCACACGGTCACGCCCGCCCGACTCCTCGACACGCGCAAGGGTCTCGGATTGTCGGGCAAGTTCAAGGCCAACACGCCGCGAACATTCCAGGTCGCGGGACTTGCCGGAGTAGATCCTTCGGCCACCGCAGTCACGGGCAATGTCACCGTCGTCAACGAGACCAACTCATGGGCTCTCTTCATTGGCCCGTATCCGAATTCCAAGCCGTCTACATCAACGATCAACTTCAAGAAGGGTGACGTGACGGCCAACGGCGTGACGGTCGCATTGAGTGTTACCGGCTCGCTGAGCGCCACATATATGTCGAAGTCGGGCAACACGACCGATCTGGTGTTCGACATCACCGGCTATTTCACCCCCGACGACTCGGGCGATACATACCATCCAATCACCCCGGCGCGAGTCCTCGATACGAGGACCGGCGTCGGAATCAAGGGAAGAATCCTGGCAAATACGCCCGGGCATTTCCAGGTCGCCGGAGTGGCCGGCGTCGGCGCCGACGCGGTCGCTGTCACCGGCAACGTGACCGTGACCAACTCGACCAACTCGTGGGCTGTCTACATCGGCCCGGATGCTGTTTCGAAGCCCACCTCGTCGAGCGTGAATTTCAAGAAAAGCCAGGTCGTTGCCAACAATCTGACTGTGGCGCTCAGCTCAAGTGGCGGCCTCTACGCTACGTACATGTCTTCGAGCGGGAACAGGACGGACCTTGTCTTCGATGTGACCGGCTACTACACCGCGGACACCACAGGGCTCCGCTTCGTGCCAATCACCCCGGCTCGGTTGCTCGACACACGTTCCGGAATTGGGCTATCGGGCAAGCTGAAAGCGAACACGCCGCGCACTTTCCAGGTGGCGAGTCGGACTAGTCTGCCGTCGAGCGCGGCAGCCATCTCCGGCAATCTGACCGTGGTCAACGAGACCAACCCGTGGGCGGTCTACGCGGGCCCCATCGCCCTGGCCAAACCTACGACATCCAACGTCAACTTCGTCAAAGGCGACATCCGCGCCAATGGCTTGACTGTCCAACTGGCCGGGTCGCCCGGCGGTCTCAGCGTCACGTATATGGCCAAGTCCGGCAGCACAACCGACCTCGTGCTGGACGTCAGCGGCTATTACGTGCCCTAAGCGAGGATCCTGATGAATCTCCGTACCGTCGTCCGTATCGTCACAATTGCCGCGTCTGTCTGCTCGCTTCTAGTGGCCTCGGCCGGGGGGACAAGCGCGGCGTACAACGACACGGTGCAGCCGGCGGCCACGTCATGCACCGGCTGGTCGAGCAATAGCGCCCCGCCGCCGACCGTCCGAGTCTTGCGCATGGGCACAGGCGTGGTCGAGACGGTCGATCTCGAGCACTACACGAAGGTCGTGATGGCGGCCGAGTTTAACAAGACGTGGCCCATCGAGACGCTCCGGGCGGGAGCGATCGCAGTCAAGGAGTACGCCTGGTACTACGCCATTCACTATCGCGGCGGAACCAAGAACGGCGCCTGCTACGACCTGCAAGACAACTCCACCGACCAGGATTACTGGCCTGGAACGCGGTCGCCGGCGTCGAGTCAGATCAATGCCGTCGAGACCACCTGGGGCGAGTCGGTCCTGAGGAGCGGCGCGATCTTCCTCACCGGGTACCGGTCCGGAAGTTCGACGACTTGCGGAGCTGACAAGGACGGCTACCACTTGATGCAGCTCAGCGCCCGTGGATGCGGGCTGCTCGGCCATTCAGCCGAGTACATCCTGCAGCTCTACTACACCTCGACAACGGTGCAAGGAGGGCCTGTTCCTCCAGGTTCGCCCACCGGAGTGGTCGCCGTGCCCTACGACACTTCCGCTCAGGTGTCCTGGTCGGCGCCCGATTCGAATGGTGGCCGCGAGATCACCGGCTACACCGTCACGTCTGATCCTGGTGGAAAGACCTGCACGACGACCGGCGTCATGACCTGTGCTGTGAGCGGTCTGACCAATTTGACGAGTTACAGGTTCTCCGTGACCGCGACGAACAGGATCGGGACGGGAACCGCCTCGGATCCATCGGCGCCAATTACGCCGGATGTCGTGCCAGGCTCCACATTCAACCCCATCGCCCCGGTCCGCCTGCTCGACACTCGC
>PMLK01000063.1:22773-30986 GCA_003158875.1 Chloroflexota bacterium | reverse complement strand
AAAGCCCGCAAGGGAACGTGACTGGAGCGTCCGGCAGACTGCCGATGGCCGTCCGGGCGCTCGACGACAAATCATCGGACACGCTCGTAGTGGTCTCCGGCGAAGGTTTCTGGACGGGGAGTTCGACTCTCCCCCATCTCCACCAATTCTCAGGTTCGGCGTCTACGGTACTTGTCGTAGACGGGACGTTGAGTGGTGCCTCCTGGCAACCCAACGGGTCCGCTTTGGTGCCCGAGGCGATCCAATTCGGTGCTGGCCCTGCTATCTTTTTAAGGTCTAGCTTCGGCAAACCGCGCCGGAAGAACCAATGGACATCGCGCTCTCGCCAACTCGAAACGACTATTACAAGATGCTCGGCCTGGACCCGTCGGCCCCGCTTGAAGCCGTCCAGGGCGCGTATCGAATCCTGGCGCGCCGTTTGCACCCTGACATCTCTGGCGATCCGACGACCGCCGAAGCTATGACGCGCGCCAACACCATCTATCAGGCGTTGGTTGCCAAGCCGGTACCGGCCGAGTTTTCGCTTGATCCCGCTCCGGCCTACACTCGAGCCCAGACGGGTGCGAACCCACTGTCGCTTTACCGGCAGGTGATGGCCAACTTTACCGGCCACCTCGGTCAGAAGGTGGACGTCCTCGCCTGAGGGGGCAGTCAGGCCCGTCGAGCCACCCGCCGTTGCCGCCGTAGCCTTCACGCCACGTCGTCAGTCAGACCGGCCGAGGCTCGTTTCATCGGCCCTTGCCCAAGTTCCCCTATCCTTCCGACCATGTCTCAAAATGGTCAATCGCACCGCCACGGTTCTCATCCCCGCGGCTGGAAAAGCGTCCTCATCGACCTTGAGCCCATCCGGCGCGATCGCGAGTTCCGGATGCTCTGGCTCGGGCAGCTGGTCAACAACCTGGGCCGTCAGGTCACCGTCGTGGCGCTGCCATTCGAATTGTGGCAGCTGACGCATAGCTCGCTCTCTATCGGCGTCCTGGCGCTCGTTCAGCTCGTACCGATCCTGATCTTCTCGCTGGGCGGCGGCGCTGTTGCCGACGCAGTCGACAGACGCAAGCTTCTGCTCGCTACCCAGGCCGTTCTAGCGGCCACAAGCGTGGGTCTGGCCGCACTCGCCCTCCAGCCCAATCCGCCGGTATGGGCCTTCTACATGGTCGCTTTCGTCGCCGCAGGCGTTGGCGCCGTGGACCAGCCCGCCCGATCGTCGGCGATCCCGCGCCTCGTCCCGCGAGAGCGGCTTCCCGCAGCCATCGCCGCCAACTGGCTGAGTGGCGTGACGGTGTCCGTCGTAGGGCCGCTGGCGGCCGGCGTCTTGATCGCCACCTGGGGAGTGGCGACTGCCTTCGCCTTCGACGCAACCACCTTCATCGCCAGTCTCGCCGCCCTGCTTCTGATGGCTCCCATTCCGCCCCATCCGGATGCCAGTCGACCCGGCCTACGATCGATCGCGGAGGGTCTCCGATTCGCCCGCAGCCAGCCTGTAATCCTCGCGACCTTTGCCATCGATCTCGACGCCATGATCTTCGGCATGCCCAGCTCGTTGATGCCGCAGCTCGCGCTGACGGTCTTCAACACCGGCGCAGCCGGCTACGGCCTTCTGAACGCCGCTCCCGCCGTCGGCGCTCTGGTCGGCACCGCGTTCAGCGGCTGGGTGGGCCGCCTGAAGCGGCCCGGACGGGGAGTGGTGGTTGCGGTTGCGGCCTGGGGCCTGGCTATCTCCGCCTTTGGGCTGCTTGCCGCGAGCTTCCCGCTGGCGTTGCTGTGCCTGGCGGTCGCCGGCGGCGCGGACGTCATCAGCGCGGTGCTGCGTGGCGCGATCGTCCAGCTCGCGACACCGGATCAGATCCGCGGCCGGGTCTCGTCCATCGTGGGTCTGGTCGTGACCAGCGGCCCACGAATCGGCGATGCCGAAGCCGCGGCCGTCGCCGCGCTCGCGGGGCCGCAGTTCTCCGTCGTGTCGGGCGGCGTGATGTGCCTTCTCGGACTGCTGGCCGTGATCAACAGGTTCCCGCAGCTCTACTCATACGAGCATTCCCACGCAGCGCTCCCGGCGACCGGAATTCCGCCGGAGCGGCCTCAGCCGACACCGGCTGAGGCCGGCTGAGTAGGTCTGGAATCGAAAGAGCCGGCGACAAGCGCCGGCTCTTGGTTGTGGCGCTTCCGCGCTACTCGGCTCGACCGCGACCAGTCCTGCGCTTCCAGGCCAGAAGCAGTGGGGCGATTAGCGGCACGTATATCGCCATAGGCGTCGGCTTAGGAGGCTTGGGGGTCGGCGTCGGTATCGGCGTGGCTCCGATCTGGAGCTGGCCATTAACCGCCGTGTATTGAGACTTCCAGTTGTCCTGGTGAATGATCTTGCCGGTGGCGTCCTTGACCGTCCGGGTAACGGATGTGTTGAAGCCGTTCGTGGCCACTTCGGCCGCATACGTCTTGCCCGGCTTGAGCGTGGTCACATACTCCGGCGGATTGTTTACGGCCGAAATGATCCTGGTCTCGCCGGCCTTGTTATCGCCAGTCCACGAGACTGTTCGGCCGGTGGGGAGGCTCCATAGCTGAATCGTGATGCTGCTCTTGGACTTCTTCGTTGCCCAAGCTCGGATCAGGATCGGGTTGGCCGTATCGTTGGTCCAGCGTAGATCCCACGTCGTGGAGCCATTTGAATACACGGTCGCGTCTCGACCGATCGGGTATCGCGAGATGTAATAGAAGTGGGCGTGGCGCTCATCGATCTGCAGACCGGCCTTCGCCGCGGCATTGAACATCGTTGTGGACGCCGAGCAGATGCCTCCGCCCATCGCGCCCGTGTGGTTGCTCTGGCCATTCAGGATCACTCCGCCCATGGCGAACCCGTGCGCCGCGTCGATAGTCCCGACGCCGGCCAGGAAGCTGAACTGCTGACCGGGGGCGACGACCTGACCGTTCAGGTCGCGCGCGGGAACCCGGATGTTGGCACCGTTGCCATTAGCGGGTCCCGGGAAGAAGTAGATCGTCTCCTGACCGATGATCTGGTACTTGCCGACATCGGTCGCCTTGATCTGAGGGGAAATGGTGGCCGCCACGACTTCCATGCTGTCTTGGAAGCTGCCGTCCTCCGCGAGCGAGTCGAGATAGGAGGCCACGTCATCGGTGGTGGCGGTCAGGTCGATGCCCACACCGTTAGTGCCGGTCTTTAGGGTCTTCGGCTTGCCGGAGGCATCGAACAACGCGGATGGCCTAGTGGCCGGAATGTTGGCCGTGCCCGATATGCCCGCAAGGTAAGCCTCTACCTGAGCCGGATCAACGGCAGGGCCGTACGTACCGTCCTGTCGAACCCCGAAGACGATCCAGCTCCGGATCTTGTCGGCTGTCAGTGTCCATGTCTTGGGAGTCCAACCAGCCGGCAGAGGGTTCGGAGGAGTCTGCCAGGTCAGCTTCAGATCGACGGCCATTTTGCCGGCTCCGTCGATTGCCTTCTGGGCGTCCGTATCGCCGACGTGCGGCTTCAGGGTCACGTAGGAACCGCCCGCCTGAAGGTCCACGGGCGCCGATGCCTGGGTGAGCTTGTCGAGAATCCACGAGCCCAGCGGCAATTCGTCGACGCCAGTACCGGTCGCGGCGGGCGTAATGCTGAAACTGCCGCCCTTGCTCGTCGCCTGGGCGTCTTGAGCGGGCACGCTTGTGGACGTAACGAGGTCGTGGACACGCTGCGCGAGCGCGGTCGGGTCGATGCGAATTACGACCGGGACATCCTGGCCGAAGATCGTCGAATGGACGACGCTCGAGGCATCGGCGATGGGATTGCCGCTGTGGCCGATGGACATGGCGGCATCCGCCATTGCCTCAACGTCCGGACCGCGTTCGATCTGCTGGTACGTGATCGTCGTGACGCCCACGGGGGTCGTCACGGTCACTTCGCCCGAGTTCAAGTACGCGTAGTCGGACTTGAGCTTCGCCATCGCCTCGTCCCGTGTCAGCCCGGACAGGTCCACCGAGCCGACGTGAACACCGGGCAGAACGCGGCTGTCGTACGAACCCTTCAGGCTGAAGGCCGCGACCGACAGAAGGAAGAGCGTGGCCACGGCCGCTCCGAGGAATGCCACCCCGAAACCCACCAGGCGCATGTCGACGTGCTGCAAGGCCACGAAACGTGGCAGTTCCTTGTCGATATCTCTAGCCCGCGTCGTCGTCGGAGCGGGCCGAACGCCCCTGCCGCTGCCCTTCGACGGGCGAGGTGATGTCTGGACGGCCGGCTGGACCGGCAACGAAGCCGTGCCCTTGCTCTGTTCCTTGGGCCCGAACGGCTCGAGCTGGTCGCTTTTCATTACATCTAACTCCCGCGCCGATCGGCCACCGGCGCTACGGCAACAAGTGCATGACATTCAGGGCCGGCTGCCTTTACCGTCCCTGGGTTGGACGGATCGACTCGGTCCACCGTTACGTATCGACCGAATCGTTTACCAGGCGACTCAGTCTGTCGCTCCCCCTCAAATTGGTAGGCCGGCCGCAAGGGCCGGCCTGGTCACTCTGAACTAGACGTCGCGAGGGAGAACCACCACGCGACGATTGGGCTCTTCGCCAATCGATTGCGTGCCGACACGATCATGATCGCGCAGCGCCAGATGGATCCAGCGTCGCTCGAGGGCGGGCATGGGCTCCAGCTGCAGCATCTTGCCGGTTTCGATGACCCGCTCAGCCGCGCGGTTCGCAAGGTCTCGGAGCTGGCGTTCGCGACGGCCCCGATAGTCCTCGACGTCGACGAGAATCCGAGTCCACTCGCCCACACGCTTTGACAGCAGCAAGTTCACGAGGTGCTGAAGAGCCGATAGACGCTCGCCCTTGCGCCCGATCAAGGCCCCGAGGGCTTCCTTTTCGTCGCCTTCGCCGACCACGTTGAGCCGGTTGGTATCGCCCTCGGCAATCTCGATGCGGACGTTGAACTCAAGCTGGCTCATGATCTGCTCGAGGATTTCCTTGGCCGCGGCCATGGCCTCGGGCGTAACCTCTGCCGACTCGGAGTGCTCCGTCCGCGGACCAACCCGGGCCGCCGCCACTTCGGCGAGTTCCTTCGCGGTCAAGCCGGGCTGTGGACGTCCGCCTTCATTGCGCGGGCCGCGATCAGGACGGCCACCACCGGCGGGTCGAGGTCCGCGGTCTCGGTCGAAGTTGCCGCCACTCGGACGCGGGCCACGATCGCCACTCGGACGCGGGCCACGATCGCCACTCGGTCCTCGGTCGTCGCGCCAGGCCGGACGCGGGCCGCGGTCCCTGCTGAAGTCACGATCGCCGCGGCCACTCTCCTCACGGTCGTGGACGGGCGCCGGCAGTGGCGTCTGGGCAGCGGCCTCCCTCTTGGGAGCGGCACCGCCGAGAGCGGATCGGGGCGCGGCGAGAATCCGGGCGGGCTCCGCGCCCATACCCAGAACCCCACGGCTGCCCGGGGTCAAGATTTCGAAATCGAGCTCGTCGAGCCCAACTCCAAACTCGTCCCGAGCGCCTTTTAGCGCCTCCTCCACGGTTTTGCCGGTGAATTCACGATAAGCGTCGCGAAATGCTGTCATGTCAGCGTCGTCTCCCTCTACGGCTGGTGCGCTTGTGCGTATTGGGCCGGACTGTCGAGGCCGCCGCCGCCCACCGCTCCTCCGGCTGCAGCCGGGTAGCGGCCAGTGACTTGCCGGCATTACCGGAAGTCACCGGGTCGGGCATGGTGACCGGAAACCGTGGAGTGTGGTTCCTGGCGAAGCCCGGATTCCAGCCGAACAGCGGGAACATCGAGCCCCAGCCCACGATCAGGAACTGCTGGGCGATCGAGAACAGTGAGGTGGTGATCCAGTACACGAACAGGCCGGCCGGCAGCCAGCCGCCGTAGATCACCGAGAAGAACGGGAAGATGACCATCATCGTCCGCTGCGAACTCGCCTGGGCATCGTTCTCCGCGGCAGGCGGCATCAGCATCCGGCTCTGGAAGAACTGCAGGATGCCGGCCGATACCGCAAGGACGCTGACGCCGAGAGTGAAGACCACGAGCGGCACATTGAAGAGGACCTGGGGCTGTCCCACGTTGATGCCGAAAACGACCGTGTTGATACACGGCACGGCCTTGTCGACCACACCGTTGACGGCGACGGGGCAGTGGATGGACGGCACGAGATTGATCCCGAACACCCGGAACATGGCGCTCGGGTCGAAGTTGGTGAGGCCGTCTCGAATAACCCAATACATGGGGAAGAGCATGCCCATCTGGAGCACAGTGGGCAGGCACCCGGCGGTGGGGCTGACACCGCGCTCTTTGTAGAACTCTTGGGTCGCCTTCTGGATAGCCACCCGGTCGCCCTTGTAGCGGCGATTCAACTCCTTGGTTAGGTCGCGGAGTTCCGGAGCCAGCATCTGCATCCGCTTCTGGGACACGATTTGCTTGGCCGAGAGGCGAACCATCACGAGCCTGATCAACAGCGTCATAAGCACGATGGCCACGACGATGTTGCCAGTCAGCGAGTACAACTCGATCAGAAGCAGGAATAGCCCCTGGAAGATGGGCGTGAAGGCGGCGCCGATCAGAGAGGCGGGATCGGCGCCAGGCGCCGCCGGGGTGAGTGGCTGAGGCTCGGCCGTAGCCGACGCTCGGGGCGACGGTGATGCGCTCGGAGCGGCGTCCATCACGCCGGCCGGGGCCGCGGAAATTACCGGCCCGGAGCCGGTCGGAGCGGACGCCGAGGCGGTTCCAACAGCCAGCACCGCCATCGCGGCCAGGGCCAGGAACAGCCCGACGATCGCCCAGCGGGCTCGGGATCGGGTCAAGGTTTGGGGCTTGCGCCCGGGGAAGTCCATGTCAGCGGACCGGATCGTAGCCACCGCGACTCCACGGGTGGCAGCGGGCGATTCGACGCATTCCCATCCAGCTCCCTCGAAGCAGACCGTACTTGGTGATTGCCTGTTCGGTGTAGACCGAGCAGGTGGGCTCGAAGCGGCATACCGACGGACGCCAGGCGAATAGACGGCGGTAGAGTCTTATTAGCCCGATGCCGACCGTTTTCAAGAGGCGGCCTGCCCTCCGAGAACGCCTCCTCGGCGGAGAAGGTTTTGCAGTACGCCCGCCACCGTTTGGAAATCCGCACCGATGACAGTCGGGCGGGCGATTATTAGAACGTCCCAACCTGGCTGGAACGAGGGCGCCATCACCCTGAGTGTTTCACGAAGTCGCCTGCGAACCTTGTTCCGAACTACCGCTCCGCCGAGCTTCCGTCCGGTCGACAGGCCGAAGCGCGTCTCCTCAAGACCCGTCCATCGGATTCGAACCACGAGCAAGGGGTGAGACCTGACGGTTCCCGCTCCCTGCAGCGCCGCGAAATCCTCTGGCTTGGAGAGCATCACTAGCCGCGGCGGATTGTGGCCGCGGTCCGTGGTCAGGCCGTCAGCTTCTTGCGGCCGCGAGCGCGTCGCGCGGCAAGCACCCGGCGACCCCCGGTCGTCTTCATCCGGGCGCGGAAGCCGTGTTCCTTGGCGCGATGCCGCTTCTTTGGCTGAAAGGTCTGCTTCATCGGAAAGTTCGCTCTTCTCCATTCGGCCTCGGGGTCAGAATACCCCGTAAGGCACGCGAACGCGCCGTGCGCACGAAAGCGCGTGGGCGCGTCTGCCGGCGGATTATATGTACGTGTTACTCAGGGTGTCAAACGGTCGGCGACTACCTGGGGCCCCCGAGGCATGCCCCGGGACTCATGTTGATGATACCCCCAGGGAGTATCCGAGAAGTAACGCTTCCGATCCTTGCCCCGGTTGTAGGGGCGGTGCTATTCTTCCCCAGCCCGCGGCGCCAGACACCCTTGGGCGTGGCCCAAAGGAACCGTGAGGACCGCTGGATCGCCCCCAAAGAGCGACCGGTGGATGGAGGCTCACGGCGCCATACAGGCGATTTTGGACCAAGTGTCCGTCACGATTCTGGCTATCCATTTAAGTCTCTTCTCAGGACTAAGCCTGCCTCGATGGACGCAAAGCAAGTCTGGCGCGCNNGGCTACAGCGTTCAGGTTGAGTTCGTGGTCCGACCGACCAGCGCAGCCGGCGAGAGCAACGGCAGCAACGGTACGGCCCCGGCAGCGTCCACAGCCCCGTCGCCGCAACCAGTTCGAGTCGAAGCCACGCGAGTCGGTGCCCCCGAAGGCGCTTCCACCAACATCAACTCGCGGTACACCTTCTCGAACTTCATCGTTGGATCCGCCAACCGCCTGGCACATGCCGCCAG
>PMLK01000063.1:0-22706 GCA_003158875.1 Chloroflexota bacterium | reverse complement strand
GCGGACGCAGGAAGAGTTCTTCCATACGTTCAACGCCATCCACGAGGACGGCAAGCAGATCGTTCTGTCGTCGGACCGGCCGCCTAAGGCGATCCTCACGCTCGAGGAGAGACTCCGCAGCCGCTTCGAGTGGGGCCTGATCGCGGACCTGACCGCCCCAGACCTGGAGACTCGAATCGCGATCCTGCGGGCAAAGGCCGAAGAACAGGCCGTCCCAGTCAGTTCGGACGTGCTGGAGTTCATCGCCCGCAAGGTGGTGAGCAACATTCGCGAGCTGGAGGGCGCTCTTAATCGGATCGTCGCCTACGCCAGCATGGGCGCCGTGCCGATCACGATCGAGCTCGCGCAGGCGGTCCTATCCAACGTGCTCTATAACCCCAAGAAGCGCCAGGTCACGCCGGAGCGGATCACCCGTGCTGTGTCCGACTACTACGGCGTCCAGATCGATGCCCTCAAGGGCCAGAAGCGAGACAAGGCGATCGTCGTGCCGCGCCAGATCGCGATGTTCCTGATGCGCGAGGAGACAGACGTCTCGCTGCTTCGCATCGGTGCCGAGCTGGGTGGTCGGGACCATTCCACCGTTCTGCACGCCTGCGACAAGATCAACCGCGAAATGGGCATCAACGACGACCTGCGTCGTGAGTTGGCCGCCGTCCGAGAACTGATCTACTCGGACTGAAAGGCTGTTCCGGCACACGGGACCGCCACTCGCCCAGAGGCTCGACTTTCGCCCGATTGCGTGGATAAGCCGCCTGATTCGGTGGATAACCATGCCCCGGTGTGGAGAAACCCCACTCCAATCGTGTCCACGTTCGTGCACGATTCGACTCCTACCGGGCTCGTTCGGAGCAGGTCAGCAGACCCGTCAACAACCACCCCCGGCGAGGGTCATCGATTAGCACTAGTTCATCCACCGTATGGACCCGTTCGTCCACAACGCACCTTCTCGTGGCCACGCTGCGAGCCCACAGTCTCCACACGATTATTACGGTGATGACGGGATGAGAAGATAGATAGACAATCCACCTGGAGTAGGATCGCTGTCCGTCAGCAGGAATCCCGGCTACCGCCCACTACGCTTGGTCTCAGGGGAGTGAACCCATCGTGAAACTCTCGGTCATGCAGGAGAACCTTGCCCGCGGTCTGCAAGTTGTGACCAGGGCAGTCTCGACGCGGAGCACGCTGCCAGTCCTCAACAATGTCCTTCTGCGGACCGAGGATGGCGGACTGAAGCTCACCGCGACCAATCTCGAGATTGGAATGACCTACTGGGTTCCAGGCAAGATCGACGTGGGTGGCGCCACCACCGTTCCGGCCAGACTACTCACCGACATCGTGGCCGGGCTGCCGTCCAACGAGCGAGTGGATCTTGAACTCCAGGCCCAAGACACGCTCCATATCCAGGCTGGGCATTTCGAAACTCGGGTCAAAGGGATAGACGCCGAGGAGTTCCCGGCTATTCCAACCGGCGGCGAGCGGCCGACGACGCGAATCCCGCAGAACGTCCTTCGCCGGGCGCTGGGGGAGGTTACTTTCGCCGCGGCCACAGACGAGGCTCGCCCAATCTTGACAGGCGTTCTGGCCAAGTTCGACGGCGACAAACTCACTCTTGCCGCTGCCGACAACTACCGCATCGCGGTCAAGACACTGACCGTCCTCGATCCCGTCGAGGAAACCAGCGTTGTCGTGCCGGCCAGGTCCCTGCATGAGTTGTCGCGCGTTCTGTCGGACGTCGACGACCCGGTCGACATCGTCCTGTCGCCCAACAGGAATCAAATCATCTTCCATGTCGAAGGCTTCGATCTGGTCAGCCGTTTGATTGACGGGCAGTTCCCCAACTACAACCAGGTCTTGCCGAAGGGCTTCACGACCAAGGCCATCGTCGATCGGGATCAGCTCCTCGCGGCCGTCAGGCTGGCCAGCTTGATCGCCAGTTCGTCGGCCAACATCGTCAAGCTCCATGTCGGCAAGGAGGCCGAGATCGGTCTGACTGTCAGCGCCGCGGCCGATGTCGGCGACAACAAGAGCGACGTCGAGGCGACGGTCGAAGGCGACGGGACCACTATCGCGTTCAACGCCAGGTATCTCATCGACGTCCTGACGAACGTGACCGCGGACCAATTCGCAGTCGAACTCAACGGGCCGCTCTCTCCCGGCGTGCTGCGGCCGGTTGGCGATGGGCAATATGTCCACGTTGTGATGCCGGTAAAGACAACCTCCTAGGAGCCGCATATCTCCAACGCCCCATCCGACGCGACTCCCTCGAGACCGGCGGCAATCTTCCACTCGTTGTCGGTTCGCAACCTCAGAGGCTACGCCGCGCTGGACATCGAATTCGGGCCCGGACCGCAGCTGGTCTGGGGGCCCAATGCCGCCGGCAAGACGACCCTGCTAGAGGCGATGGTCTTGCTGGCCCTGGGTCGATCTCACCGGACTACGACCGACGGCGAGCTGATTCGATGGGGCGCCGATTTCTTGCGGCTCGAGGGTGCTATAGCTGCGACAGACGGAGCGGAAGCCCCGGCGACGGTCCTGGATCTAACCCTTCAACCGGGCGGGCGCAAGAAGATCCAGGTAAACGGCGTCCCACGCCGCCCTGCGGCACTGGCGCAGCATCTTCGAATGGTGCTCTTCGCGCCGGAGGACATGCTTCTGGTCGTTGGGCCGCCCGCGCTACGTCGCACCGCGCTCGACGGATTGACCGCGCCTCATAGCCCCAGCTATGGGTCGAACGTCGCTACGTACACCCGAGCGCTGCAGCAGCGCAACAGCTTGCTGCGGGCGATTCGAGACGGCGAGGCCGACAGAGATCAACTTCGACTCTGGGACGAGCCGTTCTTGATGTCGGGCGCGGCCATCATCGCGGCCCGAATCCAGCTGCTCGAACTGCTGGCCGAGCCTTTGGCGGCCGCTCACCGTGAGATCGCACCGCTGGAAGGGCGCCTCGGCCTCTCCTACATGGCAAACGCCACGCAGCTGATCGGCGAGACGCCCCGCGACTCGCTGGCACGCAGGATGCGAGAAACGTCCGACAAGGAGGTTTGGAACGGCTCCACGCTGGTCGGCCCGCACCGCGACGACCTGACGTTCACGTTGGACGGCCGAGATCTGGCCACCTTCTCGTCGCGGGGCCAGCAGCGAACCGCCATCCTGGCGCTTAAGCTCGCCGAACTCGACGTCCTGACGACTCTGGATGGCCGGCCGCCGCTGCTGCTGCTCGACGACGTCTTCAGCGAACTCGATCCGAGTCGCCGCAGCCACCTCGTCCGCCGCCTCGCGGACCTGCCTCAGGCTCTCATCACGACCACGGATCCCGCCGACATCGACGCGGATCTGCGGCGCAAAGCTCGGCCGTGGCGGGTGGTCCCGGCGGCGGAAGGCGGCGGAGCCACCGTCGTCGAGGGTGAGAGTTGAGCGGGCCCATACGACGTCAGATGGGGACCGGCGATCCTGACGGCGACCGCAAGAACGGTGTTGGTGGCGCGGAATCTGGCCGCGACGCGGGAACCCCCACCGGCCGCGACCGCGAACATGAGCCGATCCGCGGCATGCAGAGGCTGGCCGATCTTCTGCCGCGAGCCGCCCGCGATCTCGGGCTCGACGACCAGCTGGAGCAGGCCAGGGCGGCCACCGCCTGGCACGAAATCGTTGCCGGGCGAGTACCCGCTGCGGCCGGCGCGTGCCGACTGACGGGCCTCCACGGAGGCGCTGCGATTATCGAGACCGACGAGCCGATCGTGGCCCAGGAAATCAGGCTCAGGTCGTCGGAACTTCTCGCGGCGCTTCGCGACCGGACCGGAACCCCCGTGCGTCAGCTCCGAATCGTCCCGCGCCACGTATAATCCCCACCTGCAAACGCCGGTTCGGCCGCCTGGGATGAGGCCGGATACCAACGGGCGCCGTCAGTCCCCTCGGTAGCAGCCGCCAATGGCAGTCCGTCTTCACATGAACCTCGGCTTTCTGGCCGAGCCACAACGACTATCGGATTCGGCCGACACCGTCATCGTCGTCGAGCCCGTCATCGGCTCGACCTCCCGGACGAAGGGGAGTCTCTTCCTGCTGGTCACCGGGGCCGGTGGACGAAAGCTGCGCGAGGCGACCAAGCTCGTTGGGGAAAAGATTCGCGACGACTACTACTATGACCTGTCCGCCGGAATCTCGGTTTGCCTGAGGAAGTCCGTTCTGGCCGCGAACCGGGTCCTCCTGCACTCGCCCGATCGACCGGTCGTCGGCCCGGATACGCCCGCCCCGATCGGTCTCGCTCTGGCCGTCGTTCGCGGCAATGAGTTGTACGTGGCGACGGTCGGTCCGGCCGAGGCGTATCTGGTCCGCCAGGCCCGTCTCCTGACGCTTCCCGACGCCAGTCCGAACAGCGGCCTGCCCTCCGAGAACGTCGACGGGCCCGAGGTGTGGCATGGGGAGATCGCGGCCGGCGACTGCCTGATGCTGATGTCGCCGAACGTGACTCGCCGAGTCGGTCTGGGCCCCATTCAGGATGCCGTCCTGCAGCTGCATCCCCAGGCGGCGGTCGACCAGATACATCGCCAGTTCGCATCGGGAAGTCTGGGCAGCACCGGCGGCGACGGGCTGCTGTTCGTGGAAGCGAGCGAAGTCGCGGCCACGCACACGTTTACTCCACTGAAGCCGGTCTGGCCCGGCGATTCGATGTCCGGGGCGCCGGAGCGGTCCCCGATCCCACTGGCCGATACCGTCGCCGGCGGCGTAGCCGTGGTCGCGACGAGCGCGCGGCAGGCCCAGGTTGTCGCCGATGGCTGGCTGCGACGCGGCGTGTCCGGCCTGTTCGATCACATGCCTCAACGGCCGATGTCCAGGGGCCGCGTCACGCCGATGGTCGTTCGCCGCGAGCGGCAGCAACGGGCGGCGTTCGCAATAATGGGCATCCTGGCCGTCGTCGCCATCGTTGGGAGCGCGGTGTTCTTTGCCAGTGGCGCCAGCAAGCCCGACAACGTCGACAAGCAGCAGCAGGGACAGATCGCTTTCGCAGCTGCCGAGAAGGATGTCGACACCGTCTTCGGCAACGGCCGCGACCTGCTGTCGAGCGACCGAGAGACGGCGGCTAAGTACCTGAAGGACGCCTACAAGCAGCTCCAGGTCGCGGCGACCAACGGTTACACCACCGCCATGCTGAGCGGCCCCATGACCCAGGTCATGGCCGGACTCAACCGCTATTACAACGTCACGGTCATCCAGCCGCAGGTAGTCCTGTCTTTCGGGACGGACAACCTCGCCAGTGCGGTACTGGGGCCGGACGGAGCCGCCTACATTCTCGACACCACCGTAAACAAGGTCTATCGCGTTGACCTTGCGACGGGGGCCAAGCTCGCCGTGGCGGCGGCCGGCCAGCAAGCTCCCGCCCCCGGCGGCATCACGGGCACGGTAGCCAATCCGAGGTTGCTCACGACCGGCGGCGGAGACGTTCTCATCCTGGACAGCTCCAACTCTCTCTGGCTCTGGCATCCGGCGACCGGCAATACATCCGGCCGGGGCATCCTCAAGAAGGTCTTCATGCCGGACAACGAGACGTGGGGTCTGGGTGCTCGAGTGATCGGCACGTTCGTGACCAACGCGGTGTTGGGCCAGTACAACTTCTACATCGTCCTGCCGAGCCAGCAGCAGGTACTCAAGTATCCGCCGGCTCCTGACGGCAGCGGCTATCCCGCAGCCGGCCGTGCCAACTACCTGAGTGTGGCGCAGGACGTTTCCAACCTCAGTGACATGTACGTCGACGGCAAGGTCTACCTGGTCGACCAGGGCAAGATTACCCAATACCAGCTGGGCCAGGCGGTCAAGGGCTGGACCGTCGACCCGCCCCCAGACACCTTGATTCGACCCAAGGCGCCCTATTACACCAGGCTCGTCGCGGATACCACCGCACAGGACCAGGGCACGTTCTATGCCTACGACAATACCAACCGCCGCGTCATGGCCTTCAAGAAGATCGACGGCACGATCGTGGGTGAGTACATCGTCCCGAACGACTCCCCGTACCTCAGTGCCCTGACCGGTATGTTCGTCACGGGCGGCGCAGGTGCCACCAACCCGGTGGTCTATTGGGTGGAGAGCGGCAACCTAATGGGCGCCTCGCTCGTCCCCGCGACCAACGCCAGCCCATCGGCCTCGGGGTCTCCGGGACTGCCGTCGTCACCGGGTCCGGGCGCCTCAACCAAGTAGCCGGCCTGTTGGGCGGCTCGACGAGAGCTCCGGCCGCTGGGCGCCTCTTTGACCTCGGAGTGGGATAATCGGCGCATGGCAGAATCCCTCGCCGAGGTGGTCGTCGAGAGCGTTCGGGTGCACATGCTGTCCAGCCAGCACGTCGTCCTGCTGAAGGAGACCGAACGCGAGCGCTACCTGCCGATCTGGATCGGGCCCTGGGAGGCTAACGCCATCGCCACGCGACTCCAGGGAGTGACACCGGATCGGCCGCTCACGCACGATCTCTTCGTCGATGCGATGGCCGCACTTGGCGCGAAGCTGACGCGAGTCATCGTCTCCAGCCTGGCCGAGGAGACGTTCCACGCCACTCTCGAGTTGGAACTCGCCGGCAAGACCTACGCCATCGACGCCCGGCCCTCAGATGCGCTCGCTCTTGCGGTCCGCACCGGGGTGAGGATCTTCGCCTCTATCGAAGTCCTCGATCGGGCCGGAGTGGAGCCCGAGTCGCAGGTCGACGAGAAGCTCGAGGTGTTCCGCGAATTCGTCAATTCGCTGGACACGGACCTGGACCAGGAACACCGCGAGGGCCCCGGCTCGGACAACTTCCCGAGCTAGACGGCACCGCCGAGGGCCGCTGTGTCGACCGGCGGGCCGTAAGTGGGGCTGCGATGGCTGGCTAACTACCCGAGAATCGGTTCGCCGCGCCGCATCGCGCCGCTGCGCCCGAACCACAATCGCAGCCGCAGTGACCAGAAGTCGCGAATCGCTCGGCCCACGACCGCCGGTTTCGCCCCGGTAGGGGAGCCGGCCGTGCGGGCGTAGTGCGGCACGCCGACTTCGGCGATCTTGCGCCCTTCGAAGCGCAGTTTGATTAGCAGCTCGGCGGTGAAGAACGCGCCGCCCGACGTGACCCGAATCGGAGCCAGCGCTTCGCGCTTGAAAAGCTTGCAGGCGCAGTCGATGTCGCGGACCCGAACGCCGAAGAAGATCCGATTCGACAGGCGGTAGGCGCGGGCGTACCAGCGCCGGATCGGCGGGTCGGCACGCTTCAACCTGTAGCCGACGACCACGTCGGGGGCGTCGGCGGCGGCGATTCGATCGGTCAGCAGGGCGACGTCGGCCACCTTGAACTGGCGATCGCCGTCGATGAAGGCAACCAGCTCGAATCGGGCGGCTCGGAAGCCCGATCTGAGAGCCGCACCGTAGCCGAGATTAGCGGGATGGTGAACGACTCGGAACGTTCCAGCGTGCTTGGCCGCGAGGTCGTCCGCAATCTGTGGGGTCGCGTCCCGCGAGCCGTCGTCCACGGCGATGATCTCGAACTTGTCGGCGATGGTCGGCAGTGCGGCCAGAGCTTCGTCAACGAGCGCTTCGAGGTTGGCCTCCTCGTTGTGGGCGGGAAAGAAGAAGGACAGCTCGTGGACGCGCCGGCCCGCCGACCCGCCTGGGCCCGCTGCTCGGACCGATGCCGCGTCTGTGGTCACTGACTCCCCTTTCGAATGGCTGTGCGAGCGCCCATTACCATGGATGCGACTGAACTGACTCTGAAGCCTGACGGTCGTATGGTAGAGGCGCGGGCTATTGGATGGTCGGGTCGTACGGATCGCAACTGCCCAACGACACCTCAGGCTGGATCCGTGACACCACCCGATAGATGTTGTCGAGTGAAGTCGTCTGAAGGTCGAAAGCCGTGCTCAGCGCGGCGATGCCGTCACAGCCGCCCTGCGGCCTGTACGTGTATACCGGCCGCTTGCCGAGGTATGTGTCGAAGACGTCCCACACCTGGCCCGCGGCGCCGATGTGATCGTTCTTGCGATTACTGTCGTCGACGATAAGGACGTCCGGACGCAGGCCCTCGACCTTCTGGCCGTACCAGAGTGCCGTCGAGGCATACCAGGTGCTTTCGATGACGGCGTCCCTGGCCAGACCGCCGTTCTCCGGCGCGGCGAGGACGGCGTGGATCCAGCCCTCCAGGTTGCTGGTCTGGTTGGCCTGGCTCAGGCCGCCCGGATTGGTGCCGCTCGGCAGGCCCTGGCGGGCCGACACGACGGAGAAGCTTGTCGCGACCATGACGATCGCCAGCCCGATCTCGATGGCAAGCAGACGCGTTCCGGCCGATGTCGAACTGCGGGCCGGGGAAGCGTGCTGCTGGGCGTCGTCCTCGTCGGCCTGGGCGTGGTCGCCGTCGGCCTGGGCGTCGCCGCTCGCGCGCGATGGCACCAGCGAATCTCGAGCCATCTCGATCAGCCACGCCCCAAGGTAGGCGATGTCCGCCAGACCCAGCCCCACGAGCGTGAAGGCTGCGAACGCCGGCACCAGGAAGTACCGCTCCAGATCCGAGTTCGCGTACGAGGCCGCAAACAGCGAGGTCATCGTCGCCGCCGGAAGAATCAGGAGCAAGAACCGCGGCCGTCGAACGAGACTCGTACCAAGGCCGGCGACGGCGACATAACCGAGCGGGCCGAGCCAGCTCGCGAGAAGGCCCATCACCTGCGCGTACTTGAGCGGCAGGTCGTCCCAGAACGTTGCGGAGATACCGCCGAACTGCTTGCCCATTACCACGAAGACAAAGCCCTTGACGCTGTCCGGATGGCCGTAGACGAGCGGCGCCTGCATTGCGGCCCGAATGGGCAGCTCAAGCCAGAACAGGACGGCAGTGACCCCCAGAACGGCCGCTGCGGTGGCCAGGGTGCGCCACTTCAGCAGGATTCTCGGGTCGACGGCCAGAACGAAGAGCGCAATGCCTGGGGCGAGCATCAGAGTCAGAGAGTGGTTGGTCATGGCCACGCCGTAGACGCCGGCGGCGGCCACGAGCCAGCGATCGGCGTGGCGACCGACCTCCGGGTCGGGGCTGTTGCTGCGTCGCTCCCAGATAACCAGCAGCACGAAGATCAGCGCCGTGAGAGCCAGGTGGAACATGTGAGGGTCGGCGTAGGTGGCGAGGCGCCAGAAGACGGGCGTGCTTATACCCGCATAGTTGGAGGCAACCGGCGCGAACGCGGGCATGGTCAGCAGAAGCAGTCCGGCCGCCACGGCGACCCAACGCATCCGGGTCATGATCTGCACCAGGGCCACGATTCCGGCGACCGCGCCCGCCGCCAGGAACGCCTGGAGCAGGTTCATGCGGTACGCGGGATCGCCGAAGGGCAGCAGGTGCGTGGCGATGAATCCGAGGACGATATACGACGGGTAGCCCGTGGGATGGGCCGTGCCGAGGACCCAGGCCGCGGTCTGGAACTCGGCGGAGTCGCCGGCGGCATGCGATACCACGCCGGGGGCGAGCGTTGGGAGCACCAGCCAGATCGTCGCGGCGGCGCCGACGAGTGGGGCCAGGGCCGCAGCGGCCAGACGCCGATTCGGGCGTGCGCTGACGATACGGGCGATCCTGGACGTCATTCCACCTGCGGCTGCGGTTCCGACCGAAGAGGAATCGCCGGACGGAGATGCGGTTCCTCCGCCCGACTCCATATCACCAGCCAAGAGCCACACCCCACGTAGTTCCCCAGAAATTGACGACGATCGAAACGGCAATCAGCAGGACCACCGGCCAGAGGCGATTCAGGCGGCTGGCGCCCAACGCCACCAGGAGCAGCGCGAACGGAACGAAGTCGTTGCTGAAGCGATACCCGAACTGGACCCAGCCCTGGCTGAAATGCATCAAATTCACGGTCGCGATCGCCAGCACCGCGATAGTAGCTCCGACCGTGACTCGGTCGACTCGCAGGTGGCGCAAGGGCCGCCAGGCAAGCGGAGCCAGCAGAAACGCCGGGCTGGTCAGCAAGATGCTGGTGCCGATGGCGTCGGGCATCATGAGCGGGCAATTCGGGTTGAACAGACCGCGCGCCTGGCCAACGGTACATAGCGCAGCCCCCGCGACATTGTCGGGGTAGATGCTGCGGATAGTCGGCAGCACTTTGGGCGTCTGGAAAAGCATGATCATCAGGTTCTGGGGGATGTACCGGACATCCGTGATCGACCAATCGGGGTTGTACGCGAATACGCCGTAGCCGGTCTCGACGGCGTACTGGTATTGATATGCCGGGTTGAACAGCTGCCCGGTGGCGGCATATGTATAGACGAGCAGGGCGACAACCACCACTGCCGCGCCGCAGCCGGCCAGCATGCCGCGCCGAAGCCAGCTGCTGCCGCCCCCGACGAGGATGAAGAACGGAAAGCCAAAGATGATCGTCAGTCGGGCGCTCACCGCGAGTCCGAATAGGATGCCGGCGGCAACCTGGCGCGCTTCCACGCTCGACGCAGATGCGAGCAGTGAATCCGCAAGGCGCTTCTGTCTGGCCCCGTGGGGTCGGAGTAACCACAGCAAGGCAATCCCGATCGCTACCAGACAGCCCTCGGCCACGGCCAACGACAGCATGGATTGGGACCCGCCGATGATGAGGGCCGGCAGGCCTCCGACGACCGCAAGCGCCACGAGGAAAGGTCCGAGGACTCCGGGCCGTCGGGCGACGGCCACGGCCAGGGCCGTCCCGACCAGACCCAGCGCCACGCCCACCGCGACGAGTGTCATAGGCGTCGAGCCCGAGCCGGCCAGGTGGAAGAGCAGACCTGTCAGGGCCGCCGCAGCCAGCGTGAGGACGAAGGAGGGCCAACCTCCCGGCCAGCGGAGGTGCGTAAAGGCGGACGTCGCCTCCCGCAGCGGCCGCGGCTCAGTCGCGTCCCTGTCGGCGGAGAGAGCCAGCCCCACGGAGAGCAGGAGGGCCGCCACGGCCACCACATGGGCAAAGAACCACGTCGATCCGATGGCGGCCGCATACCAGAGGACGGTGCCGAAGGCCAGGAAGAGCGCCGTCAGTCCGCGTAACCGGGGATGGATCGGCAGATAGCCGAGCATCCAGTAAGCGATCCCGACGTCGACGGCCGCGAACATGGAGGCAAGTAATTGCTGGTTCGTGGCGGCGTGCCAGAGCGCCACGAATGGCAGCAGCACGATGGCGGGCATGGGCGGGAACGGAATGATGCCCTGGCCGTTGGGCGTGCAGTCCGAGTTGTCACCAGTCGCCACGCAACTCGTTCCGTCGGGGGTCGTGCCGAGCGGCATGACATCCTGATAGCCGGGTGTCTGGATCGACGTTTCGCCGTCCAGCCAGGCCTGAGCCTGAAGAACGAAGTGCAGATACACGTTGCCGCGGTTCGGCTGGCTCGCGCCGTATACGACCAGACACAGCAGAACCAGCGCGATTCCCCAGAAGATTGGATGCTTGCCGCGTCGGGCGCCGAGGCCCGCATATTCCGCGCTAGGGTTCGGATCGCGATCGTTCAGGTTCGCCGCCCCGTCTGGCGTCGTGGCCTGGGTTATACTCCGCTCCACCTCAGCGCTCGTCCAGGAGGCCGTAACTGTTGGCTGGCCCGAGCTTGCGGGAGGAAAGCCCCGAGGGGCGCGATTCGGCGGATGCGAGCGGTTCCTTCGCGGTTCTCGCCATCGTCATCCTCCTCGCCGTCGGGCTGGCCCTCCGCCTCATCATCGCACAGGTTCTACTGCCGGGGTCCGGCTTCCCCACCGACCTGGGTGCCTTCCAGGCCTGGGGCAACGACATCGCCCAGAACGGCCCGCTGGGGTTCTACAGCCGGCAGTCCTTCATCGACTACCCGCCTGTGTACCTGCTGCTGCTGTCCGTCGTGAGCTTCCTGATGCACGGCGATATCGGGGACGGCGTCAAGCTTCTGCCGATCCTCGCCGACCTCGGCCTCGCGGTGGTCGTATGGCGCGTGGCGCTGGACATGGGCATCAGCATGCGACGGGCCCTCGTCGCGGCCGCGATCGTCATCTTCAACCCCGTCACCTGGTTCAACAGCGCCATCTGGGGCCAGTCCGATGCGGTTGGGTCGATTTTCCTGCTGCTCGGATTGCGCGAGCTCTACCTCGACAGGCGGGAGTCGGCTGCGGCCCTGTCCGTGCTGGCGATTCTAACCAAGATGCAGCTCGGTATCCTGGGCTTCGTCGTCGGCTTCGTGATCCTGCGGCGATCATTGGCGCCCAAGACGGGCGAGCCCGATCCGGGGCGAGTTCTTAGCTCTCTCGGCGCCGGCCTTGCGATGGCGGCGATCGTCTGCCTGCCGTTCACGGGCGTCGATCTAGCCGGCCTCGGCGGCCGTCTCGCGTCCGCCCCCGGGTTTGGCACCGCGGCCGTGGGCGTCGTGGCCGGAGCGGGCGTCTTTGCTCTGGCCCGTCGCTATCTGCCCGTGGCCGATCGGGCGCGGCGGTCGATCGCGTCGATCGTGATCGGGGCGGTCACGGGCGTGGCGTTCGCCGGTATGGTTTTCGACAGCATCGTCACCCATCTCGTCAGCACGTTCGGCGAATACCCTTACTTGACCCTCAACGCCTACAACCCCTGGGCTTTGATGGCCGACGGCGCCAACGCCATGGACACGACCAAGACGTGGCTCCACGACGTTCCGTGGAGTGACGTCGCCTCGGGCACCAGCGGCTCAGGCTACGTGATCGGCCCGTTCTCAACGGCCATCTTCTTGCTGGCGTTCGCCGTGGCGGCGCTCCTGGTCGCTCTCGCTCTCGCTGGCCGCTCGTTCGATCGAGATCACCCGCTTCCGGCGGACGTCACGATCCTCAGCGCCGCTCGACCCGATTCGCCGCTGCCCGGAGGGACCGTGGTCGGCAGGACGCTGCGTGTGGTCGCGGCGGAAATCGCCGGCCTGTCGGGCGCCTTCCTGGTCGCTGCCGCCGTCGTCGTGGCCGTCACAGTCGGATCCGCGACGGGCATCCTGTACGCCTCGGTTCTCGGCGACGGCCTGCTGCTGGCCACGCTCCTGGGCGTGAGCGCCTGGGCGGCCTGGCGCGACGACCGCCAGTCGTTGCTCGTTGCCCTGACGATCCTCTCCATCGCCTTCTTCGTCGAGCCGACCCGAGCCCACGAGCGCTACCTCTTCCCGTTCTTCGCCCTGGGCGCGGTCCTGCTGGCCGCATCGTGGCGCTGGACGGTGCTCTACGTGGCCCTGGCGATTGCCAATATGGCCAACCTGGTCGCCGTGCTCGTCCAGTACTCGGGCATCCCCGTCAACGACGGCTCGCTGGCCAAGACCCTCAACGACATCGGGACGGGCGTGCTCACTGCCAGTTGGTCGGACAACCTGATCTGGCCGATAGCCGTGTGCGCCCTGACGATGGGCGCAGGCATGATCTGGGTCTTGCTGCAGATGCGTCCACGTGCCGTAGCCGCCCTGGCCCGGGAGATGACGGCGGCCGAGGAAGACCCCCACGCGCCAGGGTGGTGGTCGGCGTTCGGCGTCGACGACGAGCCCGAATACGACGCGGACGAAGAACGTGCGTCCGTACCCGCCAACCATGTTGGTGCCACCGCTATCGCCGCGATCCCGGCGACCGCCGTCGCGGCCACGGGCGCCGGCACGCAGGCCGTCCTGACCGAACCCGACTACCTCCCGGACTACGATGACGACGAGGAGTGGCTTGACGATGACGGCGCTGACGATCCGGATCGGCCCGTGCTCGTGCCCGCCTCCGTCATGCGGCTGTGGCGCCGGATCGCGCGGCGGTCCACACACCCGGACCGTTCGCCGGCGCTGAACTCGGAACCTCGCGGCCGCCTCGACAGGCTGGATGTCTGGGTTCTCGTGGCGCTTGTAGTGGGCATTCTCACGATGCGGGTCTACCGTCTCGACGAGCCCCTGCAGATGCACTTCGACGAGGTCTACCACGCCAGAACGGCGACGGAGTTCCTGCAGGAATGGCGTTATGCAGACCCGCACAACATCTACGAGTGGACGCATCCGCACCTTGCCAAGTACGCGATCGCCGGAGGCATAACGCTCTTCTCCGACGACAAGGTCACCTCGAGCAGCGATCTGAACGTCACGGTCAAGGACGCCCTCGTCCAGCCGCGAACCAGTGACTCGCCGCTGGAAGGCGGATCCGCTGGCACCGCGACGGACCTGGATGCCCGGTACGGCGACAGAGTCTTCGTAGCCACGGGTAGCGAGGTCCGCACCTACGACCTCGACACCTCCGCTCTGGTCAAGACCTATGCGATCGGCGGCGCCGAGGCACTCGGTCTCGACGCCTCCGGTCAGTTCGCCTATGTCGGAACTTCGTCCGGCCATATCTTCAAGATCGACACCACCTCGCTCGACGACGTGCAGAACGGCAAGGCGTCGAGCGCAAGCGACGCGGTGGACCTGGGCGTCGATGCCGGGTTCGCAATCGCCCACGTCTACGCCGGCACCGCGCCGTACATCCTCGCCGCCGACTCGAACGGCCGCATCGTGACCATCGATCTGAGCGACAACGGCGGCACGGTCATCGCCCGGAATTCAATCGCTGGAGTGGCCGACTTCGCCGACATGGGCTCGGGCTCGACCGTACTGATCAAGAACCCGACCTCGACTTCCACGCCGACCTCGACCGCGACGCCCACGCCCACGCCCATGCCCACGTCGAGCCCGTCGCCGTCCACGACGCCCACGCCGACGCCGAGTTTCTCCCACGTGACGTATGTGGTGCAGCGCGCCGACACTCTGAGATCGATCGGGAAGCAGTTCGGGATCTCGTCTCGCGTCATTTACGCCGACAACAAGGCCGTAATCGGCGGCAATCCGAACGTCATCCGACCGGGCATGGTCCTGCTCATCCGAAGGCCGGAGCCAACCCCGACTTCCGCTCCGACCCCCACGTCGACCCCCACGCCGACTTCCACGCCCACGTCGACCTCGGGTTCGACCTCGGAGGCCGACGCTCTCGCATCGGCCCTGGCGATGGACGCGTCGAGCGTGCAGGACGCGCTCGATTCGGTCGCCTCCGCGACTACCCCGCAGGAGCTCGACCTGGGCCCGCTGACCTCGGAGCAGGCGAGCGCCGTCCAGTCTCTGATCGACGACGGCAGCGTCTCGGACATTGCCGTCGACTCGAACAACCCGCAGGTCTTGATCGCATACAAGGACGGGGTCGGACTTCTTGACGTTCGCACCTTGACGGTCAATTCGACGATCGCCACGCCCGACCCGGCGACCTCGATCGGGATCAATTACTCCGATCTGACCGGGACGAGCATTCGCTCCGACCAGAGTTCGTACGTGGCCGCGGGCAGCTCGCTGTACCGCATCGACATCAACACGAAGTCGACGCCGTGGAGCATCAGCCTTTCGGAGACGAGTCAGATTCCGAACCCGCTCACGATGCCCGGCGAGGTCACCAAGGTCGTCGTGGACCGGGCGACTCGCATCGCGCACGTTCTGGGACGCACCCCGGACGGCAAGGGCTGGACCATCTATGCCATCGAGACCAACGGCGACGCCGTCTTCTCTGACGCGCAGCTGCCGTTCGAGCCGGTCGCGATGGGCCTCGACTCGAGCCCCAACCTCTCCGACACAAACCACGAACAGATCCTGGCACTGTCTTCGACGGGCTCCGCCGCGGTGGTGGACGTCGGCCAGTTCGCCTTCTCCTGGCGCATCATCGGCGTTCTGTTCGGGGCCTTGCTGGCGGCCTGCCTGTACCTGTTGGTCCGCCTCCTCTTCCGGCGCCGTTCGATCGGCCTGCTGGTGGCCCTGTTCTCGATGACCGACGGCATGCTGTTCGTGCAGTCCCGCATAGCCATGAACGACACCTACGTGGGCGGCTTCCTGTTGCTCGCCTACCTGATCTTCGCCATCATGTGGTTCCAGGTCGGCAAGGAGAGGGGCCTAGGCAGGATCCTGTTCTGGCTGCTCATGCCGGTCCTGGGCCTGACTCTCGGCCTGGCGCTGGCGTCCAAGTGGGTTGCCCTCTACGCCATCGCCAGCGTCGCCATGCTGATCCTCGTCAGGTCGGCGCTCGGCAGGGTCGTCACCATCCTCGCCCTGGCCGGCGGCACGGGCGTGCTGGGCTGGCAGGCGATTGCCGAGATGACCACCGAACCGAACACGGGTAATCCGACGGCCGTGGTGCTGCTCATCGGCCTGGGGCTGCTGGTCTTCGTCGCCGGCCTCTTCCGAGCGGCGTCCATGCGGGCCAATCCCGACAAGGCGTTCGTCGCCATCCTGACCGTTATCGCTTCGGCGGTGCTGTTCGGGGCCGCGCTCACGATGTCGCCGGGGTCGATCCAGAACGGCGCTCCCAACTACACCTACTTCCTGATCATGCTCGTAGCCACGGCCGTAGCCGCGGCCGCCAATGCGTATCACCCGATCGCCTGGACGCGCGAGGAGTTGCGGTTCGCGATCGCGGCCCCGATCGCGCTGGGAATCGTGACCGGCGTCGCGGGCGTGATCGTCCACTCCACTCTCCTGCTCGAGGCGGGAGCGGCCGGCGTTGGGCTCGGTATCGCAGCTGCGGGCTGTTTCGCGGTTGCCGGCCGTGTCGGCTTCGGGCCGCTGGCGCCTGTTCCGGGACCCGGCGACCCGGCCGCATACGCCGGCCCGCCGGCGCCCGCCCCAACCGGCTGGTTGCGCCTCGGGTCCGGCTTCGGTCTGCCCGCCGCCTGGATGGCCGCGTGCGTTCTCGTCCTGCCGATCGTCGTCTACGTAGCCTTCTACATCCCCTGGGCGATGCCGTGGCAGTCTCAGACCGACCTGGCGGTTCAGCAGTACTCGGGCGACCTGCCGGTCCTGATCTGTCCTGATGCGGACGTCAACGGCAATTGCGTCAACGGCGACGGCTGGCCCAACGGCCACACGGGTCAGACTCTGATCCAGGCGACGATCAACATGTACAACTACCACAACGATCTGCGCGCGGCGCATCCGGCGTCGTCGCCGTGGTGGGCCTGGCCGATGGACCTCAAGCCGGTCTGGTTCGAAAATGCCTCTTACGTCGGCGACACGTCGACGATGATCTACGACGGCGGCAATCCTGCCCTGTGGTGGCTGGCGATCTTCGGCATGGCCTTCACGTGCTGGCAGGCGTTCAAGCGCCGCAGCCTGCCACTCGCCCTGGTGGCGATAGCCTTCTTCTGGCAGTGGCTCTCCTGGGCTCGCGTAGACAGGGCCGCCTTCGAATACCACTTCTACACGGCGTTGCCATTCTTCCTGGTCGCGCTCGCCTACTTCCTTGCGGAGTTGTGGCACGGCCCGTCGCGCCGGACGTGGCTTCTCGCGCGAGTGGGCGGTGCGGTGGCGCTGATATTCCCGGCTGCGGCCTGGTTCCTCAAGTCGCCGCTGTGCGACCTCGCCCGCGTGGGCGGTACCGACAACTCATTCAAGGACACGATCTGTGGCGGCACCACGGGTGACGTCGTCATCGAGACGAGGATGCTGCTCATCGGGATCGTGTTGATCATGGCCTTCGCGGCCCTAGCTTTGGTTCTGATTCGGTTGGAGCGACGGCAAAACGCCGGGCTCGAGGACCCGAACTGGTTCGTGCAGCTGCTCGTGCCCGTTGGGGTTGCCGGAGTCGCGGTGTGGTGGATCGGCCAGAACGCCTCGCATGCCCCGATCTTCCAGGCCGCTTTGCCGTCCGACGCGCTGGCCCTGGTACTGCTGCCGGTTCTCGCGATCCTGGCGTTCGTGGCATTCACGGCCAGGAATCCGCGGCGTTTCGTCCTGGGCGCATGCGCGTTCGCCGTAGTCGTCGGTCTGGCCTTCTATCCGGACTGGTCGGCGCTGCCTCTACCTACGGCGATCGTCAGCGTCTACCAGGGCCTCCTGCCGACGTGGTTCTACGGCTTCGAGTTCTCGGTGAACCAGCAGGAGTCGGCCCACGTGAACCTCATCTCGGCCTGGTCGATGATGCTGGCGCTCCTGGCACTGGTCGTGGCGGCCGTGGCGGGTTGGGCGGCGTGGGAACGGCGCGTGGTAGTCGGCTACCGCCGAGCCAAGCGGCTCGGTGCCCGGTCGGAGACCGCAGCGGCCGACTCGACTGGCGACTCGACTACCGGATCGTCTGACGGTGGCGATTCCTCGAGTACGCCACAGGCCTGACGCCCACACCTCGTGCGCCTGGTGAGCGACGCGCCGACACGAATCGCCGCCGTCGCGGACGGCATTCCGTTGAGTGGCGCGCCGCCGAGTCCCGATTCAGCGCTGAGTGGCGTGGGTTGGCTGTGGAATCTCGGCGTTGAAGCCGATCGGCAACTGCCCCTGCGCGGCCAGGCGGCGGATCACGAAGCCGTAATAGTCCTCGACCTTGGCCGTCACCTGTTCCCAGCTGAACTGCTCGGCGCGCACGAGGCCGGCCGCACCCATAGTGGCTCGGAGGTCCGCGTCGGCCACTAGTTCGGCGATCGCCGCCGCCAGCGCCTTGGAATCGCCCGGTGGCACGAGGAGGGCCTGGCGACCTCGCTGGACCACTCCCTTGTAGCCGTGGATGTCGCTGCATACGATCGGCGTGCCTGCCGCCATGGCTTCCAGCAGCACTATCCCGAAGGACTCGCGGCCTGTGGCCGGCGAGACGAACACGTCGGCCGTCCGGAAGAGCTGCGACTTCTCCGAGTCGGTGACGCGGCCCAGGAACTCAACGTTGTGGAGGCCGCGAGTCAGCACGTAACGGCGGTCCTCTCGCTCCTGCGGCCCCGAGCCCACAACCAGGAGCCGGCACTCGACTCCGCTCTTGCGCATGAGGCGAAAGGCTTTGAGTAGATGCGGAAGCCCCTTGCGATCCTCGAGACGCCCCACGAAGAGCACGTTGGGGGTGCCGTCCTGCCAGCGCGCGATCGGCACCGCTCGCTGGAAACGACCCACGTCGACGCCGTTGGGAATGACCTTGTAGTCGCCCGGGAAGAAGCGATCCACGAAGTGGCTGGCAGCGGCACTGACCGCGATACGACCGTGAAGCCGTTCGGCATAGCTGCCCAGAGTCCGCTTTCCGAGCTCATACGCCGGCGAGAAACCGCCGTAGGCATGGAACGTGGCCACGTTCACGCTCTGCGACTGGCGCAGCACGATCGGCGAGAGGAACGGCACGAACGGTTCGTGGAAGTGGAGCAGGTCGAACTTTTCGCGGTCGAGTACGGTCCTGACCTGCGACAAATACCGGGGCGAGAATGTGATCGTGCCGACGGAGCCGTTGCTCGGCATGCTGAAGCCCTTGCCGATGCGAATGACGTCGCCTTCGGACGAGCGCTGCAACCCGTGACTGCTGCTCAGTATTCGGACGTCGTGGCCCCGCAGCCGGAGGTTCTCGTACAGGAAGCGAACATGCTCGTTGACGCCGCCCGGCAGCGGATAGACGTAGGGCGTTACGAGGCCGATCTTCACGTCGACGGACCCTCGGGGTCTCGTCCGCCGTCGCCGGCGCCGGGGGACGACCTCGCACCCCTGCGCGCCGCCAGATACTCGGCCTCTCGCTGGCGGTGGAGGGCGAGCTGATCGTAGGGCACGCCCAGGTCGCGCGGCACGTCTTGCCCCAGGACCGTGCGCCGGCCCCAGCGCGACACGTCGCGGACCTGCTTACGAACCTGCCGTCCGTAGATGCGGGTTTCCCGCACGAACCCCCAGGTCACGCACGTGCCGGTGGTCGTTCCCGCCAGGACCGCGCGGCGATAGTCCTCGGCAGTGGTGCCGGGGAAGAGGGTTCGGCCGTCGCCGATCGTGTCCAGGGTATGGCCGTCGCTGTTGCCGACCAGGGGCAGACCCAGCTCGGCGGCCAGCCGAATGGTTGCCGCGCGGCCATACCTGCCGGCCGTGGATGGGTTGAAACCCTCCAGCGCGTCCCAGTAGATCAGCGGGTCCGCGGAGCGATGGACGCGCATGATGGCGTGCTTTCGCATGCCCTTGGTGAATGCTGAGAACGGATGCGGGACGATGGCCAGGCCGCCCTGCTCGTGGATCTCGGCAACCGTGGTCTCGAGGCGCTGGTTGCGTTTCAGCTGAGCCTGCAGAAAGACGCCCAGCAGGTGGCCGCTCCGCGTGGTGACCTCCTCGGCCACCACTACCTCCACACGGCCGCCACGCTGGCGAGCGATGCGCTGGCATTCGACCGCGGCCTCGATGCGCTCGTGGTCCGCGATGGCGATCACGTCGAGATCGGTGTGACTTTCCACGTATTCGAGGATCTGGACGGCGGATGCGGTTCCGTCCGAAGCGATCGAGTGGATGTGCATGTCGGCCCGACCCAGTCTCGGTCCCTCGCCGGCCGTCACGCTGCATCTCGATTCTTGGGCATGTTCGACAACTCCAGGTCCGGCCAGATCGGATGGAACAAAGCCAGCCACTGCTCCGGTGCGTCCACGATGAATTCTTCGAAGAGCCGCGCTTCCTCGCGGGCCATCGCCCGGCTCCGCTCGCGCCTGCTCGCCCCCGCCGGCATGAGCAACTCCCGGACCCTGCCACGATAGCGGCCGGCACCGATGCGGCGCACGGCGGACACGTAGACCGGCACGCCGGTTTCGGCTGCAATAAGGGCGGGCCCCGACGGGATCTTGGTCGTCACGCCGAAAAGCTCGACTTCGTATCCGCCCGGGGTGAGATTGCGATCGGAGACCAGTCCGATCGCTTCGTTGTTGCGCAGCGCGTCGAGGAGCTGGCCCGCCTCGGCGAGCGACACGATTCGGATTCCGACAGTGCCCCGGGTCGAGTAGATGTATCGCTGAATCCTGGCATTGGCGACGGTCTCCATCGGACTCGTTATCCGCCCGATGCGATGGACGGCAAAGATGCCGGGGACCTCGATTGCACCGAGATGCATACCGATGAGAATCAGGGCCTTGTCGGGAATAAGCCAGGCATTCACCTGATCTCGATTCTCAACTTCGAGCCGCTCGAGGACCCACTCTTCGGTGAACCGCGGGGCGCGGGCCATTTCGAATGTGTAGAGGGCATGGTGGCGGAAGGCTGCCTTGACGAGGGCTTCGAGCGCCTTCGGGTCAGAGGCGGCGGCACGATACGACGCGTCTCCGGTGCCGGTCGCCGCCATCCACGACAGGATGCGCTGCAGATTCATTCGAGCGCGGTTGCGCCGAGCCGACGAGAGTCGATAGGACAATCCGCCAATAATCGTGGCGATGGGTGAGACCGCCTTGTCCGGCATGTGAAGCATGAGTTTCAGGCCGCCGATGACGAGCAGCGCGGTGATCTCGTCCGCGAGGCGCCGTCTCATTGCACCCCGTCGGCGCCAGCCCCGTTGCGCGGCGCCGCGCCCTTGGCGTCATTGGCCATGGCGGCCTTGTTGCGGGCCTCAAGTCGGGCCGCTTCCTCGGCCGTAGCCGGCCATATCGGCTTGAAGATGTACCACTGTTCCGGAGCCGGGGAGATGTGGCCCTCAAGGGCGGTCGCGACCTTCTGAGTTGCGATGGCCACGTCCGACGGTGAATCGGACGGTACTAGGATCGGGTCGCCAGCCGCGGCCCGGAACGTTCCGTCAGTCTCACGGTTGATCGAGAACGGCACGATTGCGGAACCGTGCTTGGCGGCGAGGATTGCCGGACCCGCCGGCAGCGTAGTCCAGGCGTCGAACATCTTCACCGGGATGCCATCTTCGCGGTAACCCCAATCGACCAGCAGGACCAGCCCTTCGTGGCGTCGCAGTGCGCCGAACACGCCGCGCAGGTTGCGCCAGGCGATCATCTTGACGCCCCAGCTCTCGCGCTGACGGGCGAAGAGTTCGTACAGCTCGGGGTAGGAGCTGTCGTCGCCGACGACATTGATCGCCAGGCCCTGCTTGGCGAAGCCCGCCGCCGCCGCTTCGTTGTTGCCGAGGTGAGCCGCCACGAGGATTATGCCTTTGGAGGCGTGATAGATCTCCAGAAAGCGGTCGAGGCTGTGGACCTCGAGCAGGCCGTCGACCTTCTCGGGCTTCATCCACGGCAGTCGCATCAACTCCATGAGGTAGCGGGAGTAGTTCAGGTAGGCGGCCCGGGCCATCTTGTGAGCGGCCTTGTCGTTTGGGGAGACGCCCAATACGTGGCCGAAGTTGGCGCGAAGCCAGCGGCGGCGGGTTGGGCTTACGGCGTAGCCGATGAGCATGAACCAGCTGCCGATCTTGTAGACCGGTCCTTCCGGCAGGTGGCCGGCGACCCACGACGAAGTCTTCCAGAAGCTGACCGCGACTACGCCCGCGAGGTGCGTGAAGAAGGTCTCCTTCTCCATGCGGTGGGGGGCCTCGAACTTCTTGGTCGGCTCCTGCACAGCTTCTCCCGGCTTCTTGGGCAAGCCAACGCGGCGCCTGGTGGACGCCGCGTCGTTGTCTGGAGTATTGCCGGCTCCGGTGGCTGCGGCGCCGGGATCACCGACGCCGCTCACCGTTTCGGAACCGTGAGGTCCCTTGGTCACTTGGCCGCGGGCTCGACGTGAGGCTTGCCGCCGCTGACCGGGGCCGCCTTCTTGACCTTCTTGGGCAGGTTCTCCGTGCCCACGAGGGTCTGGTTGTCTTCGCCGCGGATGAACGCTTCGACGCGCTCGCGCGCTTCGTCGTCGGGGAGCTGGATGGGCGGGGACTTCTTGAAGTAGGCCGCGGGAGCGACGAGCGTTCCCATGAGACCGCGGTCCAGACCGAGGCGCATGCAGCGGATCGCATCGATCACGACGCCGGCGCTGTTCGGGCTGTCCCAGACTTCGAGCTTCATTTCCAGGTTGAGCGGCACATCGCCGAAGGTGGTGCCTTCCATGCGGATGTAGCACCACTTGCGGTC
>PMLK01000087.1 GCA_003158875.1 Chloroflexota bacterium | reverse complement strand
GGGGCGCGGGGCGCGGGGCGCGGGCGCGGGCGAGTCCAAGGCTTACCGCCCTCCGTTGGACCGGCATTTCTGATCAGATTCAAGCCCAGGTAGCACGAGATCGATTCAGTGTCGGGGACTCCGGCCTGGGACCGACTCGGAGGGAAGTCGCGAGCCAATGTCGTGCTCGTGTCGCCAGGATCCGTGACCGATCGCGCGACGATCCCTGGCCTGCCGCCCGAAGTGTTGATCACGTGCTACGTGGACTTGAGTCTGCACAAGAAGCCGGCCGGACGTCGCCCACTGACCGTAGCGACGCGCGGCGCGAATGAGAGTCACGCATGGGCCCCGAGGGCGACCCGAACGTTACTGTGGCGGATCCGAGAACGCCGCCCTGCCCGAACTCCGGCGCCGGCCCGGCCCACGTGCCGCTACCGCCCCGGCGCCGGGCTGCCCGAGCGCTGCCCTGCCTGGCGCCTCCGGTTCGGCGCCCATCCCCGCCCAAGCATCGGCCGCCGCCCGGCCCACTGGCCACCGCCGCCCCGCGAGCCCGGCTGGCACGACCCTACTGGGACCCGCCGGTGTCCAGATCCCTAAGCCACTCGCCAAAGAACTCCGCGCCCGCCGCTTCCACGGCCGACCCGTATTTCGCGGCATCGTACCGGAGACCGCGCGGATCGATGCCGGCAGCGGAAAGCTCAGCCGCGTGGCCGATCAGCCACTGCTCGAAGCAACCGGCAGCAACCTCGGCGTGAAACTGCAGCCCCAGCACAGAGGATCCGATTCGGAAGGCCTGGTTCGGGTAACCAGCGGTGGACGCCAGCAGGTCCGCCCCGTCGGGCAGGTCGAATGTGTCGCCATGCCAGTGCAGCACCGACACTCCATCGAGGTGGCGGAGCGGCGACGCCTTCCCTGCGTCCGTGAGCCGTATCGGGCCCCAACCGATTTCCTTGGCCGGGCCTGCATACACGCGGCCCGCCAGAGCTCTGGCCAGCAACTGAGCGCCCAGACAAATCCCGAGGATCGGCGCCCCAACCTTGAGGCGTTTATCGAGCAACCGCAGTTCGTTCGTGAGGAACGGGTAGCGGTCCTGCTCGTACGCACCGATCGGACCGCCGAGCACGATGACAAGGTCAGCCGTCTCCGAGTCAGGACTGTCGATTTCGTCCAGGGCGGCATCGATGTACCGAACCTGGTAACCGGCGGCGGCCGTCACGCGACCCAACGTCCCCAGGTCCTCGAACGGCACGTGGCGGATGGCGATTGCCGTCTTCATCATGCCGCCGAGCATACCGGAACGCCCCCAGCGTTCGGCGGGTCAATCTTGACCGCGTGCCACGGTCAACGCCCGGAGGTGATCGTCCCGTGTCGGGACTTTCGAGACCCAGGCCGGCAAGACCGCGTTCACGAACGAGTCGCGGCCGAGGGCACTGTAGAACGGCTTCTTCCACGAGTAGTCCATGAACGATGCGATCGCTTCCTCGTAGACGAACGGCGTGTCGGTGGCCCACACGACGAGCCCGCCGCCGGGAGTCTCCGCCCGTCGAATGCCCAGATCCGCCCAGCGTTCGCCCCACAGCTCCACGTAAGCTGGGCCAAAGTAGTTCAGCCAGTAGACGTCGCGCACCGAATGCATGTCGCTTTCCGGGCCGGGCGACAGGGGCGCCCAGCGCTTCTCGCGGCGAACGCGGCCGAATTCACCGGCCTGCTGATGCGCCATCTGGTGGTCGGCCGAGTAGCCGTAGCAAGCGTCGAATCCATCAGCCACGCGACCGAACCAGGCGGCGAACGACTCGAGATTCGTTTCTTCGAACAGCCAATCCCGATCGCCGTCAGCCAGTTCGCCACGCAGTCGATGCTGCTGCTCGGGAGTCCCGTCGCCGTAAGAAGGAGCGCTCAATTCGCCGCTGAGTTTTGGGAATATCCGCCGTTCAAAGAGAACTTCCCGGCCGGCGATCAGATCGTGCCCATCGGAAAGGTAGGCTTCCGCGCTCGCGATCATGTTCCTGACCGGCTCGTTCGTATCCATGCGGTCGAATTTGAGCAACGACTCCGAATCGAGCGCTCGACCCAGGCGCGTCAGAACGCCCGGCGCTCGGAGATCGGCGAAAGAGCAAAGCTCGAATTCGAGGCGAAACATGCCGCGTAGCTTGCCCTGAATTTGAGCCGCCGTCTCGACGGCACCCGGAGTGGCAGTGTTGGGCGAGGCGAACGCTACTCGGCGGGCAGGGCAAGTCGGACGCGGCGCAAGAACCACGTCGTGCGAGTCCGACCGACCCCCCTCCGCCGCCCCTCCGCCGGCGGCTAGTGGCGGAAGTGGCGCACGCCCGTGAGCAACATCGTCGCGCCGGCCTTCTCCGCCGCCCCGATCGCATCCTTATCGTGGATCGAGCCGCCGGGCTGGGCGAACGCCGTCACGCCGGCATCGAGGCAAACCTGGACCGCATCCGGGAAGGGGTAGAACGCATCCGATCCGCAAGCCGCGCCGACGAGGGCGTCGGGGCCCTGGAAGGCGATGGCCTTGGCCACGGCCTGGCGAGCGGCGTCGACGCGACTCGTCTGACCGGACCCGAGCCCGACCTCCATCCCATCCTTGACCAGCACGATGGCATTCGACACGACGCCGCGGCACAGCCGCCAGGCTAGATCGAGGTCGCGGCGCTCCCGATCGGATGGCGCGCGCGTCGTCGCGACCTTCCACGTGGCCGGATCGTCGGCGAGGACATCCGGAGCGGTCACGAGTACGCCGCCACCCGCAACTCGAATCGAACCCAGCGGGTCCGGTGCCGGCGCAGTCTCCGATAAACCCAGGAGTGGATCCGTGAGCAGCCGCAAGTTCGCCTTCCGGCTCAGGATTTCCAGTGCCTCCGGCGAGTAGGACGGGGCAACTATCACTTCCAGGAAGATCGAGGCCATCGCTTCGGCCGTGGCCGCGTCGACCTCGCGCGTGAGACCCACAACGCCGCCGTAAGCAGAAAGCGGATCGCCGGCCAGAGCCGCCTGCCACGCCTCGAGCAGCGTCGCCCTTTCGGCGGCCCCGCACGGGTTGGTGTGCTTCATCACCACGCAGGCGGGGCCGCGGAGTTGGCGAGCAACCGCGTCGGCACCAGACGCGTCGAGTACGTTGTTGTACGAGAGGGCCTTGCCCTGAATGATCGTTCCGCCCGTCGCGAACGGTCCGGCCCAGGGGCTGGTTCCGGGGCGGCGGTAACGGGCGGCCTGCTGATGCGGATTCTCACCGTAGCGCAGGGTCTCGACCTTCTCCAGGCCCACGACCAGAGTCGGCGGGTACGGATCCGACGACCCCGGCAGGCCCGGTTCGTCCGGTAGCGCCACGCCCGCCGCGGCCATCCGGCCCGGCAACTCGGCAGCGATTCGGGCGTCATAAGCGCCGGTATGCCGGAACGCTTCCACGGCGAGAGCGGAACGGAGCCCCTCCCCCACTCGACCGTCGCGCTCGAGTTCGGCCAGAACGGCGGCGTAGCGAGACGGCGATGTCACGATCGCCACCGTCGCGTGGTTCTTGGCAGCCGCCCGAACCATCGACGGCCCGCCGATGTCGATCTCCTCCACGAGCGCGTCGAACGTGATCCCCGGCTTCTCCGCCGCGGCCGCGAACGGATAGAGATTCACCACTACGAGGTCGAACGGCTGGATTGCCGCCGCGGCCAGCTGCTCGCGATGCGAGGCCAGCCGCCGATCGGCCAGGATGCCGCCGTGAACCCGCGGGTGGAGCGTCTTGACTCGGCCGTCGAGCATCTCGGGAAAACCGGTTACGGCGGCCACGTCCGTGACGGGCAATCCTGCCCCGCGCAGTGCCCTGGCAGTCCCACCGGTCGACACCAGCTCGAAGCCCAGTCGCACCAGGCCCGCGCCGAATTCGGCCAGGCCCGTCTTGTCCGAAACCGACACCAGAGCGCGGCGCGGAACCGGCATCTTCGCCGCCGCCCGAGCCGCGTCGATCGTCACGGACCGCCCATCCGAGCCGACCGCCAGAGCCCCGGCCAGAGCCATCCCCACGGCCATCGGCAGCAGGCGATGCTCGACCGGGTGTATCCGCTCGAAAAGCGTCTCTTCCGTATCGCCGGGCAGAACCGCCACGCTGTCCTGGGCGATGATCGGGCCGCCGTCCAGCGAAGCGTCGACGAAGTGGACCGTGACGCCCGTCAGCTTCACGCCGGCCGCCAGAGCGTCCCTGACCGCGTGCGCGCCGGGAAAAGACGGCAGCAGGGCCGGATGCAGATTGACGATTCCGTTGGGGAACGCGGCCAGCATCGCCGCCCCGACGACGCGCATGTAGCCCGCCAGAACGACAAGTTCCGGGGCCACGGACCGCAGCGATTCGGCCAGGACGCGGTCCTCTTCGGCCCGAGCCAGGGCGTCGCCACGTGCCGCGGCCGGCACAACCAGCGTGTCGAGGCCCTGCGCCACGGCCCAATCGATGGCCGCGCATTCGCGATCGGCGAAGACAAGGGCGATTTCCGCGTCGAGAGCGCCGCGCCCCGCGGCGGCGTGCAGGGCACGCAGGTTGCTACCGGTTCCCGAAACGCCAACCGCGATCCGATGCGCCACGCCGTTCCTCCTCCACCAAATCCGATCCATCGGGCCGGACCAACGGCGCCGAGTGGGCCTCCGTTATGACTCCAGGTAACGCGATTCGCCGTCGTGAATCGCCACCACTTCACCGACTCGCCAGGCCTCGAGTCCGTCATCCTCCAGGCTCCGAATCGAAGTCTCGACCGCCGTCGCCGGCACGACGCAGACCATGCCCAGGCCGCCGTTGAACGTCGCACGAATCTCCGTCTCCGACAGGCTGCCCAGCGTACCGAGGACCCGCATGATCGAAGGCATCCGCCACACCGCGGGATGTAGCCGCGCTCCCAATCCCTCGGGCAGAACTCGCGGCACATTGCCTGGCAGCCCTCCGCCGGTGATGTGGGCGACGCCGCGCAAGTCCGCCCCGGCTTCGTTCAGGCGCCGCCTCAGCCGCAGGATCGCCAGGGCGTAGATCGACGTCGGGGTCAGGAGGACCTCGCCGAGAGTCTGGCCGGCCGTCTCCGGTTCCGGAGTGGTTTCGGGGCCCAGGATCCGCCCTACCAACTCGTCGTAGCCTTCGCCCAGGTCCAGACCCGCGTCCGCCACGATCCGGCGCACGAGCGTGAAGCCGTTGGAATGGAGGCCGTTCGACGCAATGCCGATCAGCGCGTCGCCTTCGACAACGTCCCGGCCGTCGATGAGTCGATCGCGCTCTACGACGCCCACGCAGAACCCGGCCAGGTCGAATTCGTCGGGCTCCATGAGGCCCGGGTGCTCGGCCGTCTCGCCGCCGATCAGCGAGCAGCCGGCCCGAATGCAGCCGTCGGCGATCGAGGCGACGAGTTCGGCCACTCGCTCGGGGAAGACGCGGCCCACGGCCACATAATCCAGGAAGAAGAGCGGCTCCGCTCCGGCGCAGACCAGGTCGTCGGCGCACATCGCCACGAGGTCGTGGCCCACGGTGTCGTAGCGGCCCAGCGCCATCGCAATCGCCGTCTTGGTCCCGACGCCGTCCGTGGAGCTGACCAGGATCGGCTCGCGCATGCCCTCCGGCAGGGCCATCGCAGAAGCGAATCCGCCCAGCCCGCCGATCACCTCGNNCCGGCGTCGATGTCCACGCCGGCCGCGCGGTAGGCGTCCCACTCTCCGCCCGTCTTGGCGCCACTCCCCGCCGAGCCGCGATCCTCGCTCATTCGGCGGGCCGGGCGGCCGATTCGGCCGTCTGCCCCACGCGTCGGACTTCGCCCGCCGACATCGGCTCACCTTCCGCATCCTCGAGCACGAACTTG
>PMLK01000048.1 GCA_003158875.1 Chloroflexota bacterium | reverse complement strand
CCTGGTTGTTGTGATGATCGAGACCGGCCGCAAGCTAACGGTCACTCCTTCTAGCACGGCCCTTGCCCATGGCCAGACGGTGAGTATCGATGTCGTGCTCACGCAGCAGGTTACAGGCGACTCCGTCGGTGCGGAGCTAGTGGATCCGGCGGGCACCCGCACGCCGATCACTCTCACGCAAGCCGGGAGCGGGCACTGGACGGGCCAGGTCACCCCGACGGTGGGTGGCAGTAACGACATCAATGCCTGGACCAATGGCAATGGGATACGCAGGGCCCAGACCCTCGTCGACGTTGCGGGCGGGAACGTCACCATTGCCGGCGGCTTCACCGAGCGTCTCAACGACACAAACGCCGATGGCCTGGCCGACCAGCTCATCCTTACGCTGCCGGTGACCGTGGCCAAGGCGGGTTCCTACGAGGTTGGGGCTCGCCTCGTCGACTCCAGTGGCGCTACCGTCGCCGTCAACCAGGATCCTCCGATCGAGCTGTCGACCGGCGATCAGACTCCGGCGCTGACCTTCCAGGGCACCGACATCTACAAGTCAGGCCGCTCCGGCCCCTACCGACTGGTCAATGTGATGGTTTCGTCAAACCCTCTGACCAGTGACCAAGTCCTCGAAGCGAGCGTCCCCGACATGGGGCAGACCCAGCCGTACGACTACAAAACGTTCCAGCACTAAGAAAGCGCCCCAGTCTGCGCCAGACACCTCGGTACGGATACCGAGCCGGTAGCAACAGCCGGTAGCAACAGGGCCGAACATCGGCGGATTCGAGGCCCGGCAAACTGCCGATTCCCTCGTGAATCGGGTCATCCGCGGACCCCCGCGAACGCCCTGGAGCACCCTTGAAAACCGCTGGACGAGAGTCCCGTGAGTTCGAATCTCACCCTCTCCGCCAAGAATTCCCTAGTGAAATCCCCATTTTGAGCCCCACAGCGTGGGACTCTGTCCGGTACCGGTAGCAACGAGGATCTCTCCGAATGGCTCGAACGCGAGCGATCCCGCATCCGCCCGGCAGAAGACGATGTAGGAGACCGAACAGAAGGCAGCCGGCAAGGCCTGGCAGGCCCTCGACGACCTCGTCTCAACGGACAGCATCGGCCAACATGTCGAGCCCGGATCTGTGTGGCACGGCTTCCAGGACGCTCGTGAAGCTGCTGGACTACCGGCCTCCCGCCTCCACGACCTCCGCCACTCTGCCGCGACGCTAATGCTCGCGGAAGGCGTGCCGCTGGCGGTCATCTCCGAAGTGGCTCGGCGACTCCGGAATCGCGATCACGGCGAGCCACGACGCGGTGATCGTGCCGACGTGCGTCGAGACCCAGCCGACGCGATTGATCCAGGCGCTCCGAGAGTCCGTGCTCACAGTCGACAAATGAGGCAACGGGACTGCGACGGAGTGGCACAAGTCCGGTCCGACTCATGCCATCCCAGTGCCGCGAAATCGTGTGCGAGTGGGGATCTCATGCGCAGGAACTGCTCCTAGCTCCATGAATCGCTGGCAGACCTTCGCGTTGACACGAGTAATGAAACAGCCCACCGAAGCTATTGGCGCGTAGCGCCCATCAGATCAAAGCACGGGAGGTGTTCGACCGTATCAAGGAGGACGAGGCCTACTCGATCTCCAGGCAGTCGATCACATCCTGCCAGAACGGTATCGGGCTGGAGTTGTCGGCTCCTCGCACGGCGGTCTCGTGATCGATGAACCCGAATTGCGTCATGAGGTAGGACCGCAGGTTCGGCCCATAGATGATCACGTCAGAACCGTAGATCGAGAGCACCGGACTTCCAGCAGTAGAACCGGCCACTTAGCGGCGTCCGAATACAGGAACGAGCTGTGGCCCATCCGCGGCCAGCTGCCGAACCGCGGCGTCGCGCTCGGCTTTGGTGCTCGGCCGCGGTCCCCACGTCCGATACCAACCCCCGTCCGCCTCGATCGACCACAGCAACACTTCGATCGGCCACGCCAACATAGCCTCGACGGGAGCTGGATCGCCGGTCCAATCAGGGAACTCCCGAGCCGAGTGTGGAACGAGGACGGAGCCTTCGAATTGCGCTCCGACCATCGGCGGATCGGGGGTGTGCAGCGTCTCCAGAAAGAGCCTGTAATCGGGCGGAAACGTGAGCCCGAACCGTGCCTGAGCGGCATCGATTTGGGCTGCCGTCATCCCGCCTCGCCACCTGGTTCCGGTTTGCCAGTCCAGACCGCCCACACGGGCGGCGAAATAGTCGCGAGGAGCGTGAGTCAGCCACTCGCGCTCGGTCGCGTCTCGGAACCGCGCCAGGAACTCTGGGCCGAAGGTCTCTATTATCATTGAGCAATCCTGACACGGATGAGGACGCCATCGCCGGGCGCAGCGGGCCCGCAGGTACAACTGGCCAGAGCAAATAGGCGACTCAGTCGCTGGACAATTCGCGATCAGACGAGAGGGCGAAAGTGGCATTTGGGTTTGGACGAAAGCGAGCTGTTCGCAAAGGAAAGCGAGGACCGAGCGTCAGCGGTTGGGGCTTCGAGCTAACGATGCGGGCCGTCGGCGCAGACGTCGAGCCACCCGCATGGCCTCGGGCTCTGCTCGACCGTCTCGGCAGCGTCGTCTATTCGTCAGGCCGCCCGTTTGGCGTTGGCCATCGGCTCGATGCGGTCTCGCAGATCACCGGCGGCAACCCATCAACGCGACTGACCTGCATCGCGTTCACCGACGACCCAGAACTCGGCACCATCGCGACCCCCAACGGATCGGTGACTTTCCTGGCTGTCGTGGGCATTACGCCAGACGAGTTGTCTGCCATGAAGGCCTCGACAACGGCGACCGTTCTTGACGCCATGAGACCAGCCAATCCGCTTCTCATCACCGACCCGCTTAGGTGACTTGCGCCGTCCGGCTCACGTCAGATCGAGGCTCGATTCCCGCAGTCCATGGCGTATCCTGCTGATAAGTCATAGGGAGCACCACGTGCAGGACAAGCAATTCCTCTCACCCAATGAGATAGCGTCGGAGTTGGCGGTCAGTCCATCGACCGTGCTTCGGCTTATCCACGAGCAGCGGTTGCCGGCCATTTGTGTGTCCGAGCGCATCTACAGAATTCCGCTCGCTGCGTTCGAGAAGTACAAGGCCGGAGCGCTGGAGTCGCCATCGCCGGCGCGTGTCTCTGCCGAGGTCAAGAAGCGGCCCCGGATGGGAGTGGGGGAGCGGCTGCCCGAAGCTGCTGAGCCCGTCGCGCGCGTCCGCAGCGCGTGAGTCAGTCTCTGACGCAGATCGCCTCCTACCTTGGAGGGCTGGCGGCCTATTTGCGCAACCTGGGCGCCGAGGTGCCCGAACCCGTCCTTGATCGCTACGACTCCGGCGAGATCGGGTTCGAGATTACGGCCCAGCTGCCGGGGTCGGACGGTCCCAAACCCGCGCTGATAACCGCCCAGGAGATCTGGCGCCCGGCGGAGGAGGGCCGTTTCGAGCGCTCCGAGTACGGGTACGACCTCATCGACTACCCGGCGAACAGGCGACGTGCGTTCCACATGCACGACGTTCCCGAATACCTGAGCCGCCTGGGCGTGACCGCCCACGAGCATTGCGAAGAGGTACTCGGCAAGCCTACCTGCGACCGCTACCTCGGCCTGCCAGTCTACACGGGGTACGACGGCTTGAACGCCCTCCTCGCCTGCTGGAGCGATCCCGGACCGCTCGGCTGCGCGGGAGTTCGCTGCGCCAGGTAACTGCCGCTCGGCCTGCTCGAAGACCGCGCATGCCGTCGAGGGAGGCCAAATCCGCGCCGGGCTACGCGCCGGGCTACGCGCACGCCAACCTTGCGACGCACAACGCCCGCGACTCTGGGGTTCTGATACCCCGAGGTTCTACAGCAGTGGACCGTTCCAGAGTCGCTCCCAGTCCTCGGCAGGCACCCAGGGTTTCGCGGCGAGGAGAAGAGCGCAGCAACCCGCCGCAAACTTTCGCTCGTCGAGCTGTTCCGCGGGCTTACCAACGAAGAGTTCGATGCACTGTCTCCCGGCCGCCGCATAAGCCCTGACAAGAGGCCCCTTCAGCTCGGTCAGGCTCAGCGACCTCAGTTCTCCATCGACGCGCGCCATGTCCGCCTCCACCATCAATCGTTGCCCGCTCGACATAGCGTAGGCGAGTGCCGCGACGGCTTGGAGAGCGTGCACGTAAGCCCCGTCAGCCCAATCGATGCCAACCAAGATCTGATTGGCATCTTCGTATAGGTGCTCCCAGTTGCTCACGTCGAGTCGAGGGATGAGCTCGAGGAAGCCCAGTACTTCCTTGGTCCCAGGGCCGTAGGCAGGCCTCTCCTGGTGGAGAAGGCCTCTGAGTCCGCCCGGCTTGACAGCCCCCTCGGGATCCGTTGGACCGAGACGAACCAGCGAACTCCATCTACCTCGAAGCAGGTAGAACTCCGGTCTGGCGCCGTGAGGAGGAGGCCACGCTGGTATCCTCGACATCGATCAGCACCGATGGCTCCTCGAGAAGGGGGAACATCAATGGACACCCCCCAAGTCGCCGCAGGTGTGACTGGAAGTCGGGACGAGATGAGAGGGGCACCATGGATAGTCTGGATTTTGCCGTAGGAATCGGCGGCCTGATCGCAACGATTGCGGTCACTGTCGGCGCCGTGGTCCTCGTCCAACACCTGGTCCGCCGGCACTCCCGCAACGCCCTTCAACCATATGCGGACCTGCGCGGATGGAGCGAGGTCCCCAAAGGCGTGAAATCTCTCATGGCCTACGGAACCGGCGCCACCGTGGCCGGAAACTGGAACGGGGCGAGGGCCGAGCTGGCAATGACCCGCGTATACAAGGGCCGAACCGCGACCGTCGTGGCGGTCGCATGCAGCCAGACCACGCGATCAGGTGTTCCCCCGCTGGGCCCGGTGTCGATCATGGCGAAAGGCGACGTGTCCTTTCAGTACTACAAGCAACAGTTCAAGCGCGATGATCTTGGTTGGTTACAGACGTCTGCTCTCGGGCAGCGGTTCGACTTCGCCGGCAAGGCCACCGACGTCCTGGCTCTCATAACTCCCGAGATCGCGCAATTGCTGGTTTCGTTCCCAGGCCAGATCAACAATGCCAGCTACGATGGGGCGGCGGCCAGCCTGACGTGGCTCGGATTCGAGCGGGATCCAGCACGCATCGACGCCGCGTTGGAAGTCGCCAGCGCTCTGCGTGTTCAAGCGGCTGTCGGCCAGAACAATGCCCAGCGGTGACTTCCGAGATTCGCACGGCTGAGTGGGACGTCCACACGCTGCCCGGCGAATGCCGTCGGCGGCGTGGCTATTCGTCGCCACCAGCCCGCTTCGGCCAGTGACTCCATCCCGAGGACATCGGAGAGCGGAGGAGGGCTCAGGACGGCTGAAGCGGGGATCGAGACGGCTACACTATGGACCGCATCCGCAATGCGGAGAGGAGACGAGGGTGAGACAGCGAGCATCCTGCCCGGTAGTGCTCGGGCTGGCTGCCGTCATGTTGGTGGTCGCGGGCTGTTCGACCGCCACGGTCACCCCGTCGCCGACCGCTGCCGTAACGCCTGTCGTGGCGCCCCGTTCGACTCCGACTCTCGCCGAGTCCGCCGCTCCCAAGTCGATCCCAACGCTGGTCTCGCACACACAGCTCATGAATGAGTTGCGGGACTTCGTCGGCGGCAACCCCGCAATCCCTCAGGACCGCCGCTTCTACCTCACCCCCCAAAGCAAAGCAACCGCCCCTGTCAACGTTCTGGACCACGATGGGCCCGCGTCAGCCCCGTTCACGGCGGAGATGCAAGGTTATGTGATTGGCGAAGAGCCCGTTGTGGATGCCAGCGGCGCAACTCGGTTCGTTGCGTATTTCGGATTTGAGGATATCGACAGGAAGCAGTTCTATGTTCCCTTCGACTTCGGCGATGATCACCTGCTTGCGCATTCGGGCAATATCATCTCCAACTCTCCCTACCAGCAGACGCCGGTGGCGCTGTCGGTGGCCGACTTCGAACTTGAGTTGGAGAAGGACAACGGCGAGATTGCGATGATCGAGTCGGTGACGGACAGTCGAAAGCTCGACCCACAGGATGCAGTCACCAAGGCCGTGATCGCATGGATGGCGCAGACGCTGAAAGCTCCGTATTCCCGGATCCGGATGAACAGCCTCGTCAAGCGAGTGGTAAACACGCCAGTTACCACATTGACTTCGTCCACGATCCCTTCTTTCATAATCTTCGAGCCCTACAGCAAGCCCTAGGCAAGCCGTGGGACTGGCGTATATCCGAGCCACGGAATCGGTTGCGCTGGGCGACATAGAGATCGTCGCCGAGAAGTACGAGAACTGGGACGCCGACCAGGCACCTCGACGGCCCCGCAGCGTCGCCTGCGGCCGGCATCTACTCCGATCTCGCCCTGGGTCGGGCGGAGAGAGTCTGAGTATGAGGACGACGATGCCCGGAGACACCTCGCGGAACAACGGCCTGGAGGCGACCGCCCACTGGACTGCAGCGGCACGGGCCCAGGAGAGTGGGCGCAGCGACGGTCTTTTCGTCGACGCCTGGGCCGCCGCACTGGCTGGTCCGGATGGAATGTCGTGGCTCCCGCAGCGTACGCGATCATGTTCCACCGGCTTCGAAGAGTTAGCAGTCCAGAGGCAGAAGCCCGACGCAGCTCCCTTGCCGCTGCCACAATGTTGCCGACCAATCAGGAGGCGAACATGACCCTCGCTCCCAAGGGCTCCGACTCAGGCGGTGCTCCATCCGATCCTCCGGTGTCGCCGGGAACAGATTCGAATGGAAATGCCGGGATTCTCGTGGGGCAGACCCAACAGCTCCCCAAGAGTCAGCAGCTGCCACCAGCCCAGGCGTTCTCATCGTTCCCCCCGCCGGCGTCGTCCATCATTGGCACAACTCTGGAGCCGGCATACATGTCCGGCGCGGCTGACGCGGCCGGGGCGATTGGTATGGCCGACGGGTCGAGCGCGACAGGTGCGGCGCCGACGGCACCGGTTGCCACGACGGAGTGGTCCGAGGGTGTCAGCGTCCCGCCATCCGATACCTTGCCCGCCCATATGGCTGCAACTGGATCGCTCCGCTACTCGCCTCCGCCCGGGGCGCCGGCCTATCCGGCTCAGCCCGGCTGGCCAGTGCAGAGTTCGGGGCAGCCACCCTATCCGACCCCGGGCTGGGGACCTCAGCCCCACCAGCCTGGCATGCCCACCGCCTACCGGCCGACCGCCTACCAGCCGGCCGCCCCGGGATTCGCGCCGGTCATTTCCGCGGCCTCCGGGCCTGAGCCTGGTCTGGAGTGGGGCGGTGTGGGGGCCAGGTTTTGGGCTCTCATCGTGGACGTCTTCGTGTTCATCGGCGTGTTCCTGGCATGGGCCTTCGGCACGGCCGCCCTCGGCATCTCCACCCAGGGGGTGGACGGAGTTTCGCCGCCGGCGACGTTGTGGTTCACCTGGTTCCTCATGATCATGACGCTGATATACCACCCGGTTTGCTGGTATCTCTGGGGCGGTTCGCCTGGGCAAAAGGCCCTGGGCCTGCGCGTCGCGCAATCATCCAACGGGCAGCATCTGGGAGTCGGCGCCGTCCTAATGCGATATCTCGTCTTTTCCATCGTTACGTTGCTGCTGCCGCTCGGGATCATCTCGGCGATCGTGACTGCCAATGACCCGTTCAAGCGGGCCTGGCACGACACCGTCGCCAGATCGGTGGTCGTCAGGCGCATCTAGCCGCGTGCGTACTTGCGACGGCAGCTATCGTTCCGTCTTTCCCTCTCCGACGCAGGAGAGTTCCGAGGAACGGTAGATGCCCGAATTGGAGGTCGATCGAGTGCTCGCGATGGCGGGCGGCCCCGTGCTCCGTATGACGGAGCCGACTCATATAGGTCGAGGTCTCGTAGTCCCGCGGACCACGAGCTTTGGATCCAACAAAAGGGCTTTCTTGAGCTGCCGCTTGCCGTCGATGGTCTGGAAGAGCATCCGCGCGGCCTGTTTCCCCATCTCGAAGGCAGGCTGGGCCACGGTCGTGAGGGGAGGCTCCACCAGGGAAGCGAGCTCGATGTCGTCGAAACCCACGACTTCGACCGTACCCGGCACATCGATGGCCCGCCTCCTCAGCGCGCGCACCGCCCCGATCGCCATCCGGTCATTGGCTGCAAATACGGAGTCGAACGGGGGCGAATAGGAGACCAGCGAGGCCGCTGGGCTCGGGCCGTGTCCGTCCAGGAGTCCGTCGACAAAGCGCTCCCCACTCTCAACCGTGTAATCGCCCGAACTCCGCGCGATGGACGCGACATCGATCCCAGCGGCCCGGAAGGCATCTTCGACCCCCGCCTCGCGCAGCCGGGAGACAGACAGGCCTTCGGGTCCGTTGAGAAACGCGAGCCTCCGTGCCCCTCCGGCCAGGAGGTATTCGACCCCCATCCTCGCACCTGCCCGGTTGTCCGTGTACACCCCCGGTAGAGAGCGGCCTGCTTCGATGCCACGATCCAGAAGGACGTACGGGACCGATCGCTTATCCAGGAGCTCCAGCTGACTGGCATCGCCCGAAAGGGCCGGGTTGAGAATGACTCCCTCGACCCGCCGCTCGACGAGCAGGCGCAGCTGCTCCTTCTCGCGCTCGAGTTCGTTCTCCGAATCGCAGAGGAAGAGGCCGTAGCCGTGGCCCCGAAGTGTGGCCTCTATGCCTCGGATCATGAGGGGGGAAAACGGATCGACAATGTCGGGGATAACAAGGCCAATGCAGCGTGACTTACCTGTGGCCAGGTCCCGAGCGGCGCCACTGGGCGCAAAGTCCAGGCGCCGCATCACCTCCTTGACGCGGAGGCGCGTTTCGGCTCCGACGCCTTCGGCTCGGTCGTTGAGCACCCTGGAGACCGTCGCTTTGGAGACCTGGGCTTCTTTAGCGATGTCGGCGATGGTCACACTCATGGGGTCGGCCTACGGTTGGGGTTAGAAGTCCACTACACAGACGTCGTCAAGAGCGGGATCGAGATATGTCCGGCAGAAGGCCTGGTGCGACGGATGGGGCAGATACGCGTCCCTTCCCACCTCGTCATCGAAGCTTACGATGAAGCAGTGGGTGTAGCCGTGATTCAGGTTCTCGGGGCTGGAGTTGCGACCCCACTCGAAGCCGCGAACGAATGGTAGCTCGGCAGCCAACCTTGCAAAGGCAGCCTCGATGCCGCGCAGGGTCTCCTCGCTGGAGCCCTCCTTGAACTTGAAGAGCACTACATGTCTGTATGCCTGGGAATTGCCGGCCATGGGCGTCACTCCTTCTCATGCCTTGCCAGGATCGGCATTGAATGCTACCGTCCGGAACCGGTTACGTAAACCGGTTACTCTACGAGACACAGCGCCCGCAGAATCCGGGTTGAAGCAGATGCCGGCACCGCCGGAGGAGCAATCGATGCAGTACCGCAGGTTTGGCAAGACCGGTCGAGACGTGAGCGTCATTGGCTTCGGGGCGTGGGCAATCGGTGCGGCCTGGGGGCAGGTCGACGACAAGGACAGCCTGGCCGCCCTTCACGCGGCCGCCGACGCCGGCGTCACTCTAATCGACACGGCCGATGTCTATGGCGACGGACACAGCGAGAAGCTCATCGCCCGGTTCCTGCGCGAACGCCAGGGCGAGCGGTTCTTCGTCGCTACGAAGATGGGCCGGAGTGTGCCGCAGGTTCCGGAGAACTACAACCCAGAGGCATTCCGTGGTTGGGTGGATGCGTCCCGCGAGCGGCTGGGCATGGACAAGCTCGATCTGATCCAGCTTCATTGCCCGCCCACGCCTGTCTTCTACAGCCCGGAGACCTTCGCCGCCCTGGACGAGCTGGTCGCGGACGGTTCAATCGCGAACTACGGCGTCAGCGTCGAGAAGGTCGAAGAGGCCCTCAAAGCCATCGAATTCCCGGGCGTCGCCACGGTCCAGATCATCTTCAACATCATGCGCCAGCGGCCGGCCGACCATTTTCTCGCCGAGGCCAAGCGCCGCGACGTCGGCGTGCTGGCACGAGTGCCGTTGGGGTCGGGCATGCTGACCGGCAAGATGACTCGCTCGACCAAGTTCGAGGAGTCGGATCACCGCCAGTTCAACCGCCACGGAGAGTCGTTCGACGTGGGCGAGACCTTCGCCGGCGTGGACTATGACAAGGGCCTCGATTTCGTCGAAGAACTTCGGGCGCTGGTGCCGGGCGATGCGACCATGGCCCAGTTCGCACTGCGCTGGATACTGATGAACGAAGGCGTAACGGCTGCTATCCCCGGGGCAAAGAACCCAGGCCAGGCCAGTGCCAACGCAGCCGCAGCGGATCTGGCGGCGTTGTCCCCGGCATCGATGTCGAAGATCCAGGCTCTCTACGAGGAGCGTGTCAAACCGCTGGTCCACCAGCGCTGGTAACCCGCCGCTGAGTGGCTGCGATGACCGGTCCAACGGGCCGGTTGTTCGTGGTTGCCGATTCCAGCTCTCTTGGGTTGCGAAGGACTCGCCAAACTGGGCGAGTCCTTCGCTATCTCAATGTTGTGCCCCGCCCCGTGGCCCCGCCCCGTGGCCCCGCCCCGTGGCCCAGCCCCGTGGCCCGCCCCACCCCGCGATCGCCACTCTTGGCCAGATTCCACTGGGGAAGGAGTTGGGTCAGTTGCGAGCGGACTCCGCCCGGCGATCGCCTGGTTATCGGTGCCGCCCAGGTCGTCGAGGTGGACGGCGCGCCGTCGATCGCGCCGCCGTTCGCGCCGTCCACGCTCAGCTCGACGCCGGGGGGCGGCGAGATCGGCCAATTCGGGCTTGGGTCGGACCCGGGGGACGGCCGTACTCCGCCGAAGCTGGAATATGGCCAGGTGTCGGGCCACGAACACCGCCACGAACACCGAAGCCTTCGAGCGGCGAAGGGCATCTGGGAGTCCGACCGGACCGACGTAGTGTGACATCGCCACTACATTGACAGACCAAGTACTACGGCATACGATGTTCATCGGAGGTGCTGATGAGCGCAAGCGAGATCACATCCGATTTGTTGCGTGGGAATACCGACACGATGATCTTGCGGCTGCTGACGGAATCCGACTGCTATGGCTACGAGATCGTCAAGTTGATCGTCGAGCGTTCGCGCGGCGAGTACGGGCTCAAGGAGGCCACGATGTACTCCAGCGTCAGGCGCCTGGAGGCGGATGGCGACATCACCTGGTACTGGGGCGATGAATCGCAGGGCGGCCGGCGCAAGTACTTCCGGATCACCGACAAGGGCAGGGCGACCCACGCCCGAAACAAGAGCAACTGGGAGTACGCGAAGCGCGTGCTCGACACATTGCTGTAAGGCGGCCAATCGATGAACGACAAACTGGACGAATATGTGGCCGGCATCTTCGCGCCATACGAGGGTGCGAAGAGCATCAGCGAGCTCAAAACAGACCTGCTTGCAGACCTGCATGAGCGGTTCCGCGAGCTCAAGGCCGAGGGCAAGGATGACGCCGCAGCCTTCGAGTTGACCATCGACAGCATCGGCGATATCGAGCAGACGGTGCAGGAGGTCTCCAACCTCTCCCGGTCGCTCGAGCGTCAATTGGTTACGAGATTCGATATGAGCGACCTGCGGGCAAGCGATTTCGCGGGCGTCGAGGTGCGGGGCGGAAAGTTCGAGATGAGCATGCTGCTCGGCTCGAATTTCTCGCACGCCAATCTCACCGGCTGCTCATTCAAGATGAGCGAGGTGGCGGACGCCAACTTCGACGGCGCCGACATGACCGATGCGAACATGTCGATGACCGATCTGACACGAGCCAGCTTTCGCGGCTCCATCCTGGTACGCACCGACTTCGGCATGTCGGGACTGACCGAAACGCGGTTCGTCGACGCCGTGCTCACGGACGTCAAGCTCCGCATGACCGACCTGAGGCGCACCGTCTTCGAGCGCTGTGCCTTCACCGGGGTGGACTTCACGCACTCTGATCTGCGCGGCCTGAACCTGGACGGAGCGACTTTGACCAGCGTGAAGTTCGAAAAGGTCGCGCTCAACGGTGTCACATTCCGGGGAGCGACGTTGCGGGATGTGGCCTTCCGGATTGCGGGCTGGAAGTATCGCAACGCCATCCGCACCGTGATCTTCGATCGGGCGCGAATGGACAAGCTGACCTATGCCGGGCTCAAGGGTCTCGGGGCGGACCTGTCTAACGTGACTGCCGAGTAGGGAGACGCATCTCATGGAAGCGCAGAACCTGGCGATCCAGGTCCACGGATTGAAGAAGTCCTTCGGGAAACTGCACGTGCTCAAGGGCGTTGACTTCGACGTGGCGCGCGGAAGCATCTTCGCGCTGCTCGGTTCCAACGGCGCGGGCAAGACCACGATCATAAATATCCTCTGCACCCTGCTCAAACCGGATGGTGGCACGGCAAGCGTTGACGACTTCAACGTCGTGTCGCAACCGGTGCGGGTGCGGGAGTCGATCAGCCTGACCGGCCAATTCGCGGCCGTGGACGGGATCCTCACCGGCCGTGAGAACCTCATCATGATCGGCGAACTGCGGCACGTGAAGGGCGCTGGCCAGGTGGCAGACGAACTGCTCGAACGTTTCGGCCTCGCCGACGCGGCCGGGCGTCGGGTAGCGGCCTACTCGGGCGGCATGCGCCGGCGCCTCGACATCGCCATGAGTCTTATCGGCAACCCGCGGGTCATATTCCTCGACGAGCCCACCAACGGCCTTGACCCAGAGGGCCGGATCGAGGTGTGGCAGGTGATCCAGAACCTCGCCGACAGCGGCACGACCGTGTTCCTGACCACCCAGTATCTCGACGAGGCCGAGAAGCTCGCCGACCGGATCGCGATCCTCCACGAAGGCACGATCGTCGTGTCCGGCACTTTGGAGGAACTGAGGAAGCTGCTTCCGCCCGCGAAGGTCGAATACGTGGAACGGCAGCCCACGCTCGAGGAGATCTTCCTGGCGATCGTCGGCAGCGACACGAAGGAATCACGATGAGCACACGGTTCTTCAGCGATACGAGAGTGATGACCGGGCGTTCC
>PMLK01000059.1 GCA_003158875.1 Chloroflexota bacterium | reverse complement strand
GCACCGCCACCACCCTCGCACCGCTCCCGCCATTTATATTCCGGGCGGAACATAAATGCGTTACACTTCGCACATGACAGATCCACTCATTGGAACGCTCGAGCGAGTAGTGGTCGGCTCGGTCGCCATCACCGCCCGAGCCATCGGCACTGCCGATGCCGAACTCACATTCATGCAATGGCGGGTATTGCTCTTGATCGGCGAGAGTGAGGACGGCGTGGCGCCGACTGCGGGCACGGCGCTCGACGCCACTCCCGCCACAGGCGCCGCGGCCGCCACTGCCGCCACTCCCCATGGCGCGGGCGCCACGGTCGGCAGCATTGCCGCTCGCATCGGCACGCAGCCGTCGCCCGCCAGCCGGGTGATATCCAGATTGAAGCGCCGCGGCCTCGTTCACACGTCCAAAGACGCGGTAGACGCTCGCCTGGTCAGAGTCGGCCTGACGGAAGCGGGCCGCGAAATCCGACGACGCGTACTCGAGTCGCGCGGCGACAACCTGGCCGCGATTCTCGCGTCGGCATCCCTCTCGCCGGTCGAAGCCGGCACCTTGACCAAACTCGCTCAGGCATTCGAGCAATACGCATGAACTTGATCAAACAGCGCGACACAATTCTCGGGACCATCCGCCGTCGAATCCGCTCAACGGCCTACCTGCGCAAATGGATCGTTCTCGGCGCAGTGATCGGCGTGATCAGCGGACTCGGCGCAGCCATCTTCTTCATCGCGCTGGATACCGCCACGAAGTTCTTCCTGGGCACTCTGGCCGGCTTCGTGCCAGCCGCTCCGCTGGGTGAAGGCTCCCGACCAATCAGCGACGCGGCGCGACCGTGGATGCTGCCGCTTGTCGTGGGCTTGGGCGGCCTGATCAGCGGCATCATCGTGTTCCGCTTCGCGCCCGAGGCGGAAGGCCACGGAACCGACGCCGCCATCTCCGCGTTCCACCACGGTCCCCGCCAGATACGGTCGCGAATCCCACTGATCAAACTCGTGTCCGCGGCCATCACCATCGGGTCCGGTGGTTCCGGTGGTCGAGAGGGGCCGACCGCGCAGATCGGCGCAGGCTTCGGGTCGTTCCTGGCCCGCGTCCTGGATCTCGACGCTCGGGACGCCAGAATCGCGGTCAGCACCGGCATCGGGGCGGGCATCGGCGCGATCTTCCGCGCTCCGCTCGGTGGCGCGGTCCTGGCTATCGAAATTCCCTACCGAGACGACGTCGAGTCGGACGCCCTCGTACCGGCATTCGTCGGGTCCATCGTGGCCTTCTCCATCTTCGGAGCGCTGATCAGCTTCAACCCGATATTCGGCCGTGTCGCCGGCGCCGGTTTCACCGACCCACGCCAGCTTTTCTACTACTCGCTTATCGGCATCGCCTGCGGGATCGTCGGCCGGCTCTACATCTCGTCCTTCTACGGCCTGACGGACTGGTTCAAGCGCTGGCCGTTGCCACGGGCCATCCGCCCGGCAATCGGCGGCCTCGCGGTCGGCTGCATCGCCATCGTCCTGCCCGGCGTCCTGGGCACCGGTTACGGATGGGTTCAGGCCGGCATGGACAGGACCACGCTCCTTGGTCTGCCGCTCTGGGTGATCCTGCTGCTGCCGGTCGCCAAGATCCTGGCGACTTCGCTATCGATTGGCTCAGGCGGTTCCGGCGGCATCTTCGGCCCCGGCATGGCTATCGGAGGATTGCTGGGCGCCGGCATCTGGCGCCTCCTCGAACCCATAGCTCCGGGCATGCCTTTCGATCCGTCGCCCTTCGTGATCGTCGCCATGATGGCCCTCTTCGGCAGCATCGCCCGTGCCCCGCTGGCCGTGATGCTGATGGTCGCGGAGATGACCGACAGCCTGGCGATGCTGGCCCCGGCAATGCTGGCGGTTGGGATCGCCACTCTAATCGTCGGCGACCGATCCATATACAAGTCGCAGGTTCGCAACCGGGCCGAGTCCCCGGCTCATCGATTCAAGTTCGCCCTGCCGCTGATGTCGGCCATTCCCGCCAGCGACGCGGCGCGGGCCGCCAGAGCGATTCTCGGAACCGACCAGACCGTCGCCGACGCCATCTCCCAGCTCGAATCCATCGGCCTACCCGGCGCTCCGGTCGTCGATGCGAAGGGCTTCGTTAGAGGCAGCATCGAGATAACCGACCTTACCGGGGCCAATCCCGCGGCCAAGGTCGGCAGTTTGGCGCTGAGCACGGACAGCATCTCGGCCGACGACTCGCTCGACGACGCGCTTGGGCTGCTGGCCGACGGCCATCGATCGTGGGCGCCCGTAGTAGCCGAAAACCGCCTCGTCGGCGTGCTGTCGGCAAGAGACGCCGTGTCGGCCTACCGAAAGGCACTCGCTTCCAACGTGCGCCGGGTTCGATCGGTCGAGAGCACCGGGGCGATGATTGAAGTCGAGATAGGCCAGGGTTCGGTTCTGGCCGGCAAGCTCGTCTCGCAAGCTGCATGGCCTCGCGACAGCGTGCTGGTTTCCATATCGCGGGCGGAACGCCTGATTGTGCCCCGCGGCGACGTGATGCTGCGCGCCGGAGATCGACTCACGGTGTTCTCCGCGAACGCAGCCCGAGACGACCTTCAGGAACTGCTCGCAAATCGCACAGCGTTGGGGGCGGAAGGCTCATGAGCGTCCTAATCGGGCAAGAGCACGACAGTTCGCTGGCCGCTCGGCCTGCTGCGGCCGACCTCCGGGTGTGTCGGCGCTTTCAGGTCCGACTTTTGGCGTGACGGCATCGAGATGCGACCGCGCTTGACTTGCTTGGGCGCCAGCTCTGATTCCCGCGTGGGCGCCGGCCCTGATTGCGCCCCACGATCGACGTCGCGCATCGTCCTGCCCTCGACTTCTGCGCAGATTCAAGCCCGGGTAGCACGGAACCAGATAATCGGCGCCCCAACGGCTTCGAAACATGCCGAAACCGATAACAGGCAGGCGTCAAACACACGGAATCGCCGCTGATCGGCAGCTGGCTGCGCCAGAAACTACTCCGGCGCGGCTCGAACTTGCGCTGGTGCTACGTGGGTTTGCAGGTGATCAGAATGCACGGCCGAGGCGGTGCGGTGCGGTGCGGCCGAGAATGGGTGGACTATTCGGCTACGTTCTCCCCACCGAGTGCAGCCACCTAATCCGCGGCCCGAACCCAGTTCAACCGTGTAAGGTCAACCTTCGGTCGTTGGCGGCCTCCACCGTGAACTCGATCCTGGCTGCGCCGCGAACTCGGAGGTCGGACACCTCCCAGTTCAGCAGCTCGCGCCCCAAACCGCGACCTCCCCATTCGAACTCTGGCAGCTTCGCAAGCTCGACATCGCTCATGCTTGCGATGAGGCCCCGGCGATTGGCCGGGGCCTCGTATTCGGGTCGCGATTGAACCTAGTAGCTCGGGATCGCCATCACGTTCGTCGGCGCCGTGATGGCATTGGCAGAAGCATCGTTGACGTGGGTGATGTCAAACGAGAAGCCGAGGCCGCCCATGTTGCCGCCGGCCGACCCGGAAATTCCGTAACTGCCGCTGACGGGATAGTTGCCGTCTTTGGCCACCCAGAGGTCGGCTGTCACATTGACGTTCACGCCCATGAGCGCACCCGCCGCGCCGGTGTTGGAGTTGCTCTGATAGTGGACGCAGCTGACATTGTTCTTGGTCTCATCGCCCTTGACCACCATGTCACCGGCGTAGGAGTCGAAATCCGCGCCGTACAACGAAGTCGGCAGCAGACCGGTCAAACCGGATGTGCCGCTGCCATAGTCGGTGCTGGTCATCCAGGTGGTGCCGCCATCGGAGGATGTCCAACCTTGATTGCCGATGACGATGATCTGGACCGTGCCAAGATCGTTGATCTTGTACGACTTGGTCGGCTTGTTGACGACGGTTCCTGAGATAGCGTAGGAACCGGTCGCGACAGAAGTCGCCGTTGATCCAGCCACGCTGGTCGTCCAGGAGAACTGGTAGCTGTCAAGGCTGTCGAGATTGGACGACAGGCCGGCCGTCAACGCCTGGCCTCCGCCATTCGCCGCGTTGCCGCCGTTGCCGCCGTTGCCGCCGTTGCCGCCGAGCGGCCCACTGGAACCGCCGCAGGCCGCGGCCACGAGGCCGATCGCCAGACCCACGGCGACCAGACTCCGAACATGCTTGCTCGAGGTATTCATTGCGCACTCCTCAACGGCAGCGGCGTAGCCGGAAAGGCCACTCCGGGAAACCGACGCGTGGAATGTACCGAGCGCCCAGTTGATACAGCCGAAGCGAGGGAATTTGTTCCGCCAGGCAACATTGGCCTTGGTCCGCCCGATGACGAACCGAACGATCACGTGGGATATGCGACCACGTTCGTCGGCTGGGCGAAGACGTTCGAGGCGGCATTCACGTCGGTGATGTCGAACTGGAATCCCCAGTTGCTCGGTGAACCCGCGCTTGCACCGGCCGAGGCGACCGGGCTTGCGCTATCGCTTGCTCCGGCGCCGGCCGACGCGCTTTCACTGGCGCCGGCTCCGGCCGATCCGCCCGGACTCACCGAACTGCGGGGGCTCGCCTTCGCAGCGGCACCGTCCGACCGTAGCGCGCTCGCACTGGCGGTCGCCGCCGCTGTGCCGGTCGCGCTGGCGCTGGCGGTCGCCGTCGTCGTCATACCGTAGAAGCCGCTCACCGGATAGTTGCCGTCCTTGGCAATCCACACGTCGGCCCGGAACGCCGCCGCATCGCCGGACTGGCCCGAGTAGATACTGTTGAGCGCCGAATTCCCCTGATAGTGGAGGCAGTCGACACCGTTCTTGGGCTCCTCGCCGACTGCGACGAAGTAGCTCACCCGGGCATCGAACCAGTTCTGGTATTCCACGCCCGGCAGCAATTCAGACAACCCCAGCGACTGTGGGTCCGCCGCCATCCAGGTCGTGCCGTCCACCGATGTCCAGGCAGTCGGGCCGATCGAGATGAACTGGGAATTGGCTTCCTTGATCCAGATCGACTGCTGCGGAGCACGCACCACAGTGCCGGCCAGCTGGTAGGAGCCGTCGGCCAATGAGGCATGAGTTCCACTCGACGAGCCCACATTCGACTCGGTGAACTTGTAACTCGCCAGCTTGTCGAGGTTGGCGGAAAGACCCACCTGCAGCAATGAAATCGAGCCGATCCCGCTGCCGCTCGGGCGGGGTGCCGCCGATCCGGTCGGCTGACTGGCGCCGCCACACGCAGTCGCGAGCAAAGCCACGACCGACACTACTGTGAGCAAGCGCCGGGCAGTGACGGGCCGGCGCCGAGCGGCTGGGATCAGAGGCCGCAACGACCCGGGTCCCGCAGCCACTTCAAGCAACCCGGCCAGGACTAAGCCCCCGTGATGTTGGCCGGCGCGGTAACTGTGTTTGTCCCCACGTTGACGTCCGATAGATCGAACGCCCGCTCGAAGACAACCGTCTGGTCTGTGGCGGAAGTCGTCCCGATGACCGAGATGCTCACCGGATAGCCGCCGTTCTTGGCGATCCAGACGTCGGCGGACCACGCTCCGGCAGTGACTCCGGCCACAGAGCCGAATTCGGCCAGGGCAGCGTCGGTGGCCTTGTAGTGGATCGTGTCTATGTTGTCCTTGGACTCGCTGGCCGCCACCACTGCGGAGCCCGAGAAGTCGAACGAGGAGTAGATAGACGTCGGCGAAAGCTGGTCCGGTAGGGCCGTTCCGTCGGTGGCGCTTGGGCTCTCGGTGAAACTGCCGGTCAGTCCTTTGCCCGGATCGGCGACGTCCTGATAGTCGTTTCCGCCGACGGCAATGTCGTGGAGCGTGTTGGCCACGGTGATATCGGCGGCGGCCTGCGGCTTGAAGACGTACATACCGCTGATGCTGAACTTGCCATCCGCCGGCGCGTTCGGCAGCGTCGATAGCGTGTTGTCGCTGAGGTCGCCGCCCACGACCGTCATCGTGAACTTGTAGCTGGTGAGTCCCGACATTGCCGTAACGGCGCCGTCGATGCTCGAGGAAGACTGGTCGGAAGACCCTGCCTGGGCCGTATCGGCAGGCTGGCCGGTCGAGCCGCCGCCGATGGACGGACTTGGCGTGCCGGATCCGCCTCCGCACGCGGACAAGGCCACCGCCGCAACGGCCGTGAGGACGAGCAGACCGCGGATATGTCGCTGAGTTGCCTCCAGCACGTTCGACCTCCAACTCATTCCTGCGGCACGCTAGTAGCTCGATCAAGGTATCACGATGCGGTCATTGCGCCAAAACGACGGTGGTGCGCTTGACTGGCGATCACCAGGCCCTTCATGATGAATGCATGAACTCGCGCTTCTTCGCCTGCTCCTGTCCCCGGCGGCCCCGCCGTAGGAGGTAGCCGGCTGAGTCGCGCTCCCAACAGGGAGCCCGCCGAGTCGCTCAAGGGGTCGCGGTCCTAGACGGAACCGCGGCTTTTTTGTTACCTCCCACCGGACGCGCCGCAGCCACAGACGGCCACTCTTCCGGGCGAGCCCTCTGCTCAGCCGATGACGAGCAGCCGGCGTCCCTTCCCGCCGCTCCAGCAGACTCAACTTTCGAGGCACAGATGGTTCTCCCGCTCCGAGCCGCAAACAAACCGAAACCCGGCGCAACGCCGACCGACCCACTCGACAGCCTGGCGGCCCGACTGCAAAGCGTTCTCGCCGACGGCAACGGCCACAGGCTGGCCAAGGCCCGAGTCGCGGCGTGGATCCGCAACCTCCTGGACACGCTCCTGCCTCAGGCGGCCGAACAGACGTATTCGACCGCGGGCGAAGTCAGAGACGCGCTGGACGCGTCGGAGGCGGAGCTGCGGGCTCTGCTGCGGCCGCTCGAAGACGTGACTGACGACCCCAGCGAAGTCGCGGACCGTTTCTTCCGGTCGCTGCCGGAGATCCATCGCCAGCTGATGATCGACGCCACGGCACTCGAGCGCGGCGACCCCGCGGCCGAGAGCGTGGATGAGGTCATCCTGGCCTACCCCGGTTTCCTGGCCATCGCCGTCCATCGCATCGCCCATCGTTTCGTGGAACTGAGCGTGCCGATCCTGCCGCGCGTGCTGTCCGAATGGGCCCACGAGCGAACCGGCATCGACATCCATCCAGGCGCGACGCTCGGCCACCCCGTG
>PMLK01000121.1 GCA_003158875.1 Chloroflexota bacterium | reverse complement strand
CGTTCAGAGGTCCGCCAGGGGTCGCGGCCGCGAGTGCGGGCGCGATCACGTCGCGCATGAGGGCGGCGGATAGCTGTCCGCCCGAACCGTGCCCCAGCAGGACCCTTGCCCGCTCCGCGATGGGTGCCGGGCAAACGAGATTCGCTGGATCGGGCGGGGCTCCGGGCACGGATGCCGCAGTCGCGGACCCGGCGACGGGCGCGCCTCCTCGCCCAGACGCGACTCGACGGTCGGTCATCGGGCAGCCTTGGCCAGGTCGTAAAGCGGGAACGCCGTCGGCGTCGCCAGCCCGCGGCCGGCGGAGTGGTACGCCGAGCAGACCCCTTCGGCGCTGACCATCGGCGCGCCCAAGGGCTTCTGGGGATTGCACAGCACCCCGTACGCAGTGCAGTCGAGTGGCGTCTTGATTCCCTGCAAGATCTGGCCCGCAATACAGGCTGGGTGCTCCTGCGTGTGGATGTCGCCGACTTCGAAGCGAACCTCGGCATCGAACTTCGCGAACTCCGGCCTGAGGTGATAGCCCGAGTCCGGAATCGTGCCGATACCGCGCCAGGTCCGCTCGCCGATGTCGAAGACCCGGAAGACGGTCTCCTGAGCGGCGCGATTCCCCTCACGGGTCACCGCTCGGGCGTACTGGTTCTCGACCACGGCGCGACCCGACTCGAGCTGGCGGATAGCCATGAGAATGCCCTCGAGCAGATCGATCGGCTCGAAGCCCGTCACCACGATCGGGACGTGGTATCGCTCGGCGATCGGCTCGTACTCCGTCCAGCCCATGACGGCGCAGACGTGGCCGGCAGCGAGGAACCCCTGAACCTGGCACGTCGGCGAATCGAGAATCGCGGTCATCGCCGGCGGCACAAGGACGTGGCTGACCAGGACGGTGAAGTTGTCCAGACCGAGCTTCGCGGCTTGAGCCACGGCCATGGCGTTGGCGGGTGCCGTCGTCTCGAAGCCGATGGCGAAGAACACGACCTGCCGATCGGGATTTGCGGCCGCGATACGCACCGCGTCCAGCGGCGAGTAGACGGTCCGCACATCCGCGCCGCGGGCCTTCAGGGCGAGCAGGTCTGTCGTGGAGCCGGGGACCCGAAGCATGTCGCCATAGCTGGTGAAGGTGACGTCGGGCCGGGCGGCGATCGCGAGAGCCTTGTCAATCTGCTCCAGCGGCGTGACGCAGACGGGGCAGCCGGGCCCGTGGATCATCCGCACGCCCTTCGGCAGCGCGTCGTCGATGCCCTGCTTGACCAGCGTGTGGGTCTGGCCGCCACAGACCTCCATCAACGCCCACGGCCTGGTCGTGATGCGATGGATCTCGTCGAGCAGTTTGCGAGCGACCACCGAATCGCGGTACTCGTCGACGTACTTCACGGAGCGACGACTCCTCGCACGGGCGCCGGAGACGCGTCGTCGGTGACCCTGGGCGCGTCGTCGGTGACCCTGGGCGCGTCGTCGCCCGGTCCCATGGTCGCGAGCTCCTGGTCGATCATCAGCTCGTCGAGGGTGCGCAGCATTTCGAGCGTTCGGAGAGCCTCTTCTTCGTCCAGCCGGCTTATGGCGAACCCGACGTGGACGATGACGTACTCGCCGACCTTCACCTCGGACACGTACTCCAGGCAGGCTTCCTTGCGCGCGCCGCCGAAGTCGACGAGGGCCATCCGCAGCGGTCCGCCTTCGCGGATTTCAACGACCTTGCCCGGAATGCCGAGGCACATGAGTTTGTCTCCTGATCTCTAGGACGCGGCGGCCAGACGAGCGGCTGCGACCGCGGCCTGACCGTAGCTGATCCCGCCGTCGTTCGCCGGGACCTGATGATTAGTGTGGACCTCAAAGCCGTCGCGAGCGAGGCTTCGCACGAGCGACGTCGACAACCACTGGTTCTGGAAGACCCCTCCGGATAGGACGACGATGTCGAGTCCGGTCGATTTCCGGGCTTCGTCGCATAGCCGGCGAGTGACCTCGGCGATGGTTTGCTGGAAGCGGCCGGCCAGCGACGCGGCGGACGATCCGACCGCCCGAGCCTCCAGGAGAGCCCTTAGCGTGGGCCGGGGGTCGTAGACGATCAGCCCATCGCGGCGCTCCAGACCGAACGGCAATGCCTCGCCGCTCCCCTCCCCGGCAATCAGCTCCAGCTCGATGGCGGCCTGGCCTTCGTATTCGGCAACGTCGCGGATGCCGAGCAGGCTCGCGGCGGCATCGAAGAGCCGGCCGGCCGAAGAGGCTAACGGCGCATTCAGGCCGCGAGCCAGCTGAACGCGCACGACGTCCAATTCGCGCGGATCCAGCCGATCGACGAAGGCGCGCGTCAGCTCGGGATCGAGCCACTCGTCTTGTCCGAACGGCTCGGCGGCCAGGATGTACCCCAGAGCCATGCGGTACGGCTTCTTGACCGCCAGCGCCCCGCCCGGCATCGGCGCGCGGCCAAAGCGGCCGACGCGCCGGAACCCCGCCAGATTCGCCGCGAGTACTTCGCCGCCCCAGAACGTGCCGTCGTCGCCCATGCCGAGGCCGTCGAAGGCGACGCCGATGAACTCGCCGACAAGACCCGCTTCGGCCGCGGCCGACGCAACGTGGGCGTGGTGATGCTGGACACCGATCTGCCGGCTCTCCGGGAAGTGGCGCGTCGCGTACTGCGTGGAGAGGTATCCCGGATGAAGGTCGTGGGCCACGTATTCGGGCTCTATCTCCAGCAAGCGACTGAGGTGGGAGAGGTTCATCTCGAACGCCTGATACGTCAGCAGGTCCTCGAGATCGCCCGTATGCGGCGCCACGCTGGCACGCGAGCCACGGGCCAGCGTGAAAGTGTGCTTGAGTTCCGCGCCCACCGCCAGAACGTGCCTGGGAGTGGCGATCGGCAGGCTGAGCGGCTCCGGGGAGTAGCCGCGGCCGCGTCTGATCACGCTCTCCCGCCCGTCCACGACCCGCGTCACCGAATCGTCGTAGCGCGCCCGAATTTCACGATCGTGGCTCAGGAACGAATCTGCGATCCCCGCCAGACGCTCCAGCGCTTCGGCGTCGTCCGTGGCCAGAGGCTCGTCCGATAGATTGCCGCTCGTCAGGACCACGGGCCGGCCCACTCCCTCCAGGAGCAAGTGATGGAGGGGCGTGTACGGCAGGAACAGCCCGATCCGGCGGTTCAGCTCGGCCGCCCGGCCGGGTTCGGCGGAGACGACGCCGTCGGCGAGGGCGCCGGCATCGTGCCTGACGGCCACTCTCTCCACCAGAACGATCGGCCGTGCCGGGGACGTCAGCAGAGCCTCTTCCTGGGGTGTGAGCGACGCCACTCTCCGGGCCGCCTCCAGGTCGGCGACCATCACCGCGAGCGGCTTCGCCCAGCGATGCTTGCGGTCGCGAAGCCGCCCCACGGCGGCAACGTCGGTAGCGTCGCAGGCGAGGTGGTAGCCACCCAGGCCTTTGACGGCGACGATCCGGCCGTCGCGCAGATCGGCGATGGCGGCGGTCAGGGCCGCTTCACGTCGCGCGGCCGGGGCCGCGTCGCCGGGTCGACGAAAGGCCAGCTGCGGCCCGCAGTCCGGGCAGGCAATCGGTTCGGCGTGGAAGCGCCGGTTCGACGGATCGATGTATTCGGCTTCGCATGCCGCGCACATGGGGAACGAGCGCATAGAGGTCCGCGCCCGGTCGTACGGCAAATCCTCGATGATCGTCGCCCGCGGACCGCAGTTGGTGCAGTTCACGAATGGGTAGCGGTAGCGTCGATCAGTCGGATCGGCCAGCTCGAGCCGGCAGTCTTCGCACGTGGCGATGTCGGGCGGGAAGAGCCGCTCCCCCGACGCACCGCCCTGGCTTTCGGCGATGGTGAAACCTGAACCCGGCCCCGGGTCGAGAGTGCCATCGCAGACGATGACGTGCTCAACCTTGGCCCGGGGCGGGGCATCGCTTTGCAGCCGAACGGCGAATTCGTCCAGAGCGGCGGCCGGCCCAGCAACCTCGATCTGTACCCGGCCCGCTCTATTGACCACCGAGCCGTCGAGATGCAACTCATGGGCCAGGCGCCATACGAACGGCCGAAACCCGACGCCCTGGACCACGCCACGGACCTCGATCTCGCGGCAGGTGCGTTCGGACGGCGGAGCCGGCTTCATCAAGCCACTCACTCCGCCACTCTCCGCGTCGCCGGCGCCGCCACGTCCATCGATCCGCTCATCTCCGTCCCGGGCGCGCAAGAACAGGCGCCCACTGGTATTTCACACCGTGGCGCTGCGACTTTCGCCTGCCGAGAGGCCCGCGTGGGCGGCCAAATGTCCCGACTGACCCCTGCCCGGCTGGGTGGCCCGCATGCGCAAGCCGATCGGCGCGACCTTCGCCGGCGGTCCCCGATCAGGCAGTGACGGGAGAGTCCTGCAACCCGACGCCCGCCACCGAGTGCTTGCAGCGTGGGCAGCGCCCGTCGACCAGACGCCATTGCGTCACCGTGAAGTCGGACCTGGCGATGAGGCTCTCGCCGCAACGAGCGCAAACGGTCGTAGACGCCTCGGCCTCTGGAGCGTTGCCGACGTATACGTGGCGGAGCCCGGATTCACGGGCGATTTCGGCCGCCTGGACGAGTGTGGAATTCGGCGTCTCCGCCAGGGCCGACAACTTGTATGCGGGCTGGAAGCGCGTCAGGTGCCAGGGTGTCTCGGGTCCGACAGCGGTCGCGATCCATTCCGCCATGGAGCGCAATTCGTCCATGTCGTCGTTCAGTCCGGGAATGATGAGTGTGGTCAGCTCGAGCCAGATTCCGCGGCGGCGCATCTCCAGGACGGCATCCCTCACCGGTTCCCAGCGCGCCCCGCAGACGCGGCGGTAAAACGCGTCGGTGCCGGCCTTGAGATCCACATTGGCCGCGTCCAGATAGGGGGCCACGAGTTCGATCGCTTCGGGCGTCTCGTAGCCGTTCGTGACGAAGATGTTGTGCAAGCCGGCGGCTCGGGCACGCTTCATCGAATCCAGAGCGAACTCGATGAAGACGGTGGGCTCGACGTAGGTGTAGGCGATGCTCCGAACGCCCGCCGCCACGGCCTCCTCGACCAGTCCCTCCGGCGTCAGGTTACGGCTCTCTGGAACGATCCCCTCCCGATGCGCCTGCGACATCTCCCAGTTCTGGCAGAAGGCGCAGTGGAAGTTGCAGCCCTCCGTCCCGATGGAATATGCGTGGGTGCCGGGCATGAAGTGGAAGAGCGGCTTCTTCTCCACCGGCTCCGCCTTGGCGGCGACGATCTCACCATAGACCGTGGTGTAGAGCCAGCCGCCGCGGTTCTGGCGCACACCGCAGATGCCGACCCGGCCCGGCCGCAGGATGCAGCGATGCGAGCAAGCATTACAACGAACACCGCCGGGGACGAGCGGGTCGTCGAACGGTTCGCCCAGGAGCGCCTGGCGTATGTAAGGCTCCAACTCGGTGCCGGGCCCCAGGTCTTCGACGCCGAGCCCAAGCGGTGGCTCCTCGCCAGGAAAGCGGGCCCGGATCGGGGCAGCCGCCGTAACGTCCAATTCGAATTCGATGCTTGGAGCCTTGGTGAAGGTCTCCGGGGCGTGGCGGTCGGGGGGCGTTTCCATTCAGGCCTCTGAGTGCGGTCTCACCGTCGACTCGGATCCAGGGCCTCGGTAATCGCCCTACTCCATCTGCAGTATGCCATCAACAACGACCCTTGCGGTGGGCCTTACAGCGCTCCGGGCACTCAATATCGACAGAGAGCAACGGAAGTTGTGCGCCAATCGCGATGAATACGTACTGCAGCTAAATCGCGCCCGACATCTGCCGCAGCGTCGTCGAGTTCATCACGGTCTTGGTTCGCTCATTGCACGCAGCTGGCGGGCCAGAGCGGATCCGTCCAGATGCTTAAGTAAGGTGCCGCCGATGCCGCTGGCGACTGCCTCGCGTTGCTCGTCCGCGTGCCAGTAGGAAGCCAGCACCGCGATTCGCTCGGCCGGAACGAGACCCTTCAACGCGGCGGCCATAGGCTTCCAGCCACCGGCTACATCGGCATCCAGCAGAACCACATCCGGGCGCGCGGACGCAGCCTCAAGAGCCGCCGCTTCGCACGACGCCTGAGCCACGATGAAGCCGTGGCGGGACAGGTGGTCGCACAGCGCCTCGGTTGCGGCACGATGCTGACTGACGATGAGCAGTCGGCGAGCTGGCAGATTCGGGTCGGCAAGCATGGGTACAGCGTGCGCCGGGGCACCTTGTCGACACAGCGACAGGGCTCCCTAAGACCGGGGGCCATATGGCCCGCGACCATACCGAACCGCGAACGGCGCCAACCTATACTTTCGCAGCAATTGCGAACGGGCCAGACTCGAAGGAGCTTCTCGTGGCACTCAGCGCTCCCGTGGAAATCTCGACGGAAGCCCGTCTCAGGGCGAGGGCGACACGTCTGATCTTTGGCATCGGCCTGGCGATGGCGGTCGCCGTGGCGGTGCTGAGCGGCGTGGAACTCGTCGTTCTCGCGCAGCGTGCCGCATTCGGCGGCCCAAAGACGATCGTCTGGACTGCGGCCGCGTGCCTCCTCCTGATCGCGGCCTGGGCTGCCGTGAAGTGGAATCGCGGACCGCTGCGGACCCACCCGCTGGCCACCGTATTGGCCGTCATCATCGTCACGAGGCTCCTCGACATCGCTCTGGTTAGCGCGCCGCTGGAGTCGGACTTCCTGACGTACTACAACCTCGGGGCGCAGATCGCCCAGACCGGCCCGCTGCTGGACCGCGTCCCCACGGGCTACCCGACCGCTCTGGCAGTGGTCTTCGCCCCGTTCGGAGCCCAGCCGGTCTACGGCCAGTTGCTCAACTGCGTCATGGCGCTGGTGACCGCCGCCCTCTTGTACGACATCGCGCTTCGTATCTGGGGTGCCGACAGCGCACGCTGGGCGGCGTGGCTCTTCGCCCTCGCCCCTTCGCAGATTCTCATGACCGGCGTCCTCGCCTCCGAACCGGCCTATGGGTTGCTCCTGACCCTCGCCATCTGGATTTCGGTGCGTCTCGGGCCGCGCCGGATCCTCGCCGGCCTGGCGATCGGGGCCGTTCTCGCCGCCTCCAACTACGTCCGCCCCACGTCGCCGGCCCTCGTGCCCGCTTTCGTGGTCCTGTTGTTCCTGGTCGCCCGCTTCCGCGTCGCGACTCTGGCGTCGGTGGCGATGGTCGGGTGTTTCCTGGTGCTACTCCTACCCGTGGCCGTCTGGAGCGACCAAACCAAGGGCGAGTTGTCGATATCGCCCTCTAACTACGGCGGCTGGTCCCTGCTCGTGGGCACGGATCCGGCACACACCGGCCAGTTCGACCCGGACCTTGCGTCGCAGGTCGAGGGCGTTCTGGGCACGCCGGAGTTCGATCGCCGGGCTGGCCAGCTGGCAATCGATCGGCTGCGCAAGAACCCGGCCAAGTTCGTCCCTCTGGCCATCGAGAAGTTCCCGATCATGTGGGCAGCCGACACTTACGGGGTCCTCTACACGCTCGGCATTGGTCAGGACTCGGATCATCCGAGCGAGAGCAAAGGACTGCTGGTGGTGTCCGGAGCCGGCTATCTGGCAATCGTCGCGTTCGCGGCTTACGGGCTCTGGGCGATGCGATCGGCGGTGCCACCCACCGCCACGCTGATTCTTCTGCTGATGCTGGCCCTGGCCGTTGTCCACACGTTCCTCGAGATCGAGCCGCGCTACCACTCGTTCATGGTGCCGTTGTTCTGCATCCTGGGAGGCTACGGAGTCTCCGCATTCGGATCGGTGGCGCCGGCGTCCCGATTTGCTGCCTGGCGGCTCCGGACGCGGCGCCGGACCGGGCCTGACTCGGCGGCGGCGGAATAGCCACCCAACCGGTCAGTTACCGTGGGCGAGACTGGCATCGCGGCCGGGGTCCGATTGCCGGTCTCGTCGGGCCATTCGGCACTGCGCAGCGACTATCCGCGAACGCAGACTTCGACACGTGACGAACGCCGGAGGGGACGCCCGGCGTTCGTCCTTTTTTATGCCCGACGCGGCGGTTTCGGCGCCCACGATTGAATTCCGCACAGGCGGGCGGACGAGCGGCGCCGACGGGCCGGCCAGCTCCTAGAGGCCGTAAGCCTTCCTGGCGTAGGACGTCAATTCGTCTCTGAAATCGGGATGCGCGATCGCGATGAGTCGTTCGGCGCGCTCGCAGAAACTCTGCCCGAATAGATCGGCCACGCCGAACTCGGTCACGACGTAGCGGACGTGCGATCTGGTGGTCGTTACGCCGGCGCCCTCCTTGAGCGCGACGGTGATGCGCGACACCTTCCCGCCCGCGGCCGTCGACGGCAGGGCGATGATCGCGCGTCCCTCCTCAGCCAGAGCGGCACCGCGCATGAAGTCCATCTGGCCGCCGACGCCGCTGTACATGCGCGGCCCGATCGAGTCGGCACAAACTTGACCTGTCAGGTCGATCTCGATGGCCGAGTTGATGGCGGTCATGCGCTTGAACCTGCGAATAAGCGCCGTGTCGTTCGTATAGTCGACCGTCCGCATTTCGACCATCGGGTTGTTGTCGACGAACTTGTACAGACGCTCCGTGCCCATCATGAATGTGGTCACGATCTTGCCGCAGTCCACTTCCTTGCGAGCACAGGTCACGACACCGCGCTCGACGAGATCGACCAGAACGTCCGTGAACATCTCCGTGTGGACGCCGAGATCCCGTTTGTGGGTCAGGTTCAGGGCCACGGCGCTCGGAATGTCGCCGATGCCCATCTGAAGCGTGGCCTCGTCCTGGACCAGGTCCGCCACGTACTCGCCGATCTTCTTCTCGACCGCGCCGATCTCGCCGATGGAGTGTCTATATGGCGGCATGTCCACTTCGACGCCAAAATCGATCTTGCTGACGTGGACGAAGCTGTCGCCCAGAGTCCGTGGCATGGACTTGTTAATCTGGGCGATGATGACGGTCGCCTTGCGCACTGCCGTGATCACAGTGTCGACAGAGGTTCCCAGCGAGCAGAAACCGTGCTCGTCCGGCGGGCTGACGTTGATGAGGGCGGCGTCGAGGGGAAGGATGCCGCGGTCGAAGAGCGACGGTATGTCCGACAGGAAGACCGGGATGAATTCGGCCCGGCCCTCGTTGATCGCCTTGCGGGCGTTGGCGCCGATGAAGAGCGCCTTGTGCCTGAAGTGACCGACCATTTCCGGGGCCAGGTGCGGATGAGGCCCCTCGGCGTGCATGTGGACGATCTTCACGTCCTCGAGTTCCGGCGCACGCCGCACCAGAGCTTCCAGCAGGATCGTGGGCGAGGCAGCAGCCCCCTGCATGAAGACTTGCTGCCCTGACTTGATCGAGGAAACCGCCTCGTCGGCACTCACGATTCGCATGACGCGGAGTTTACGTGGCAAACCTCGACTTAATGAGGCCCATTGCGCCCGACTGACGGGCCAGGCGGCCCGGTCGCGAGCGCCAGGGCAGACCTGGCCGATGGCCCGCCACTACGGTCCGGATCCCCCAGAGGTGACCAGCCAGGCCCCATTCGGCTGCCGGGCGAGCCAGTAGAACCAGTTGTGGTCGCCGTCTTGCCCGCCCCCTACCCCGCTCACGGTCAGTGAGACCACGTACTGGACAGTATCTGGGGCGAACGAGGGCGAGAAGGGACGGCTATGGTCGAAGGCATATCTACGGATGGACGTGTCGCACTGACCTGCGAACTGGCCGGTCTCCATCGCTCGAGCCGCCGCGCAATCTCCTGCCACCAAAGCCCGCAGGTAGGAGTCGAGCACGATGTCGGAAGCCGCAGTGGCTGGCGGGATAGACACGTTGGCATGGGCGTCGCCACAGCCCGCCAACGCCGCGCCCAGAAGCAGGACGCCGGCGAGCAGTCGAACGCGGCCCGTCGGACCTCGCATAGCCCCTCCCTGCCGCGTAACCCGCCCCATGGCGCCAAACCCGGCTCTACGCCCCGCCCTTCATGCGGTGACGGGCGACGAACGCCGCGGCCTGGGCGCGGCGTTCCAGATTCAGCTTCGAGAGAATGGAGCTGACGTAGTTCTTCACCGTCTTGTCGGACAGGAAGACCTCGGACGCGATCTCCTTGTTGGTCTTGCCCTCAGCCACGAGCAGCAGAATCTTCTGCTCCTGCTGGGTGAGTTGGGCCATCTCGTCCGTGTACGTGCCGGTCGCGATACGACGCACGCGGTCCAACACCTTCTCGGTGACGGCCGGATCGAGCAGCGATTCGCCGCGGCCGACCGACTCGAGGGCGCTGACCAGGTCGCGGCCGCGAATCTGCTTGAGCAGGTATCCGGAGGCACCGGCGATGATCGCCGATAGAACGGCTTCTTCGTCCGGATAGCTCGTCAGGATGACGACTCGAGTTGCCGGGAACTCGGCCCGTATTTCGCGGCAGGCCTCGATACCGGAGCCATCCGGAAGGCGAACGTCCATCACGACGAGGTCCGGCTCGAACTTGNNCTTGCGAGCCATCTCGACGGCTTCGGCCGCAGTGCCCGCTTCGGCGACCACCTGGAAGTGCTCGCGACGTTCCAGCAGCGAGACGAGTCCCTGGCGCACGACTTCGTGATCGTCGACCACCAGCAGTCGCAGCGACCGTGCTTCGATCTGGTCGGTCATTGGTCTCCTCGATCCGTTGCCCCGCTGATTGGTTCCCGTCGGGGCGCCTCGACAATGATACGGGTGCCGAGCCCAGACTGGCTCTCAATACGAAGTCGCGCACCGACAGATGAGGCGCGAGCGGTCATGTTGACCAGCCCTTGGTGGCCGGCTCCGCGCGGTTCGGCCGGGTTGAAGCCGACTCCGTTGTCGCCGATGACCAGATTCACCGCCCGATCCGACACTTCGACTCGAACGCTGCCCTGCGTCGCCTTGGAGTGGCGGGCGATGTTGCTCAAGGCCTCTCGGGCGATCGAAAGCAGCTGGCCGACCAAATCAGGCGGTAGATCCGTGTCTGCCACGCCTTCGGCCGACAGCTCCACGTCCACCATGCTGTTGACGCGGAACTCATCGGCCAGGGCCGCTAGGCCACCGACCAGCCCGGCCTGCTCGAGCAGCTCCGGCCGCAGACCGAATATGAAGTTGCGGATGTCGCGAATCGATTGATCGAGCGAATCGATGGCCCGCTCGACTCGCGCTCGGGCCTCGTCTGGTTCCTCGGACATCAGGTCCGGCACGTCTTCAAGGGAGAGGCCCACGGCGTAGATGCTCTGGATTATGCCGTCGTGAAGGTCGCGCCCGATACGCTCCCGCTCTTCGACGATGGCCATGCGTTGCACCTGCTCGTGAAGCCGGGCGTTTTCGATGGCGATCCCCGCGTGCAGGGCGAACATCTCCACCAGGCGCTCGTCGTCCTCGGTGAAGTCCCCAGAGGGGAGTTTGTCGGTCAGGTACAGTCGACCGATGGATCGGCCTCGGGCGCCGATCGGGACACCCAGCAACGTGTGCATGGGCGGATGGTTGGCCGGGAAGCCATGGCGGCGCGGGTCCGTTTCGATGTCGTGGACGCGCATCGGATGAGACTCGCGAGCGATCACGCCGAGCAATCCGAGACCATGCGGCGGAGGCCCGATCCTCTCCCGGTCGGCCCGGCTCATGCCGCTGGTGATGAAGCGCTCGATTCCGCCGTCCTGGTCGATCACGCCCAGTGCGGCGTATGTGGCGTGGGCCAGTTCGCGGACCCTGTCCGTGATCAGTTGCAGGACGCGATCCAGGTCCAGGACTCCGGCGATGCCGCGCGTGGCCGTGTCGAGCGCGGCAAGTTCGCTCGACGCCTGGCCTGCTCGAGCCCGCGACCACGCCGCTCCCAGAACAATCTCGAGGCCCCGAGCGCACTCGTCCACGGAGAACACGGCGGCCGGCGGAGCATCGAGCCGAAGTGTGGCAAGGACGCGGTCCCCGAAACTTAGTTTGTACGAGCGAGACTCTGGAGTAGTGAGCGAGGCCGGCCCGGCGCCCACCGAGAGTTCCACTTCGGTCAGCGGCGGTGCGCTGAGGTGGAAATGCCCGCCATTCAAGCCGGCACCGCGGATCACTCCCTCGAAAGCTGCAGTCAGTCGGGAGTGGCTTGCCGGCCCGGGGTCGGACTGCCAGGCATCTAGAGCCTCGGACATCTCGCCGAGACCGAGCATGCCGGTCGATTCACGGAGTCCGGTCGGCAACGAATCTGTCTGGTCCATCAATCGGAGACTAGCAGGCCCGCGTCTTGGCGTCGAAGGGACCTCCCCTGTTGAGACGTGACTCCGGGGCGGTTGGCCCGCCGGAACGGGCCGCATGTACCTTCGCAACCTGGACGCCAGACCCGCAACCTTGCCGAACACGAAGACCGGCGGCACTCAGCGTATCGGTCGTAGCGGACAGGCCCGATGTCCCGACTCGAAAAAGTATTGCTAGCCACCGACGGATCGCCCGCATCGGAAGCCGCCAGCGAGCAAGCTATCGATCTGGCGGTCCAGGTTGGCGCGAGGCTCCTCGTTGTCAGCGTCCTGGGGGCTTCGTCGCGCCCGTCCGAGGCCATGGCCGATGCCACGACCGGCCCAGCCGACTCGCGCGACTCGCTCACGACCAAGGCCCAGGGGCTCGTTCAGCGCGCCAAAGCCGCCGGAGTGGACGCGAGCTTCCTCGTCTGGGAGGGAGAGCCCGGCGATGCGATCGTGGCCGCGGCCGACTCAGAGTCGGCGGACCTCATCGTCGTTGGATCTCACGGCCGCAGTGGCGTGAGCCGCTTCTTCATCGGCAGCGTCTCCGACTTCGTCGTTCGCCACGCCCATTGCCCGGTTATGGTCGTTCGCGGTCAGACGGAGGCGATCCGCCGCTAGCTTTCGCCCCGCGGGCCCTCTGCTCGACAACGGCCCGGGTGCTCGAGTCGCGCTCCCCTACTTCGTGTAGGCGCCTTCCGGGTCGAGCTCCTCGCGGATGAGGCGCAGCTCATCGGCCGATGGCTCCGGAGTCGTGGCCAGGGCGGCGGAGATCTTCGGCTCCCAGCCTATCGTCTCGCGTATCTGATCGAGCGTGGCGCCGGGATGGATCGAGTCGAGGCGCATCTCGCCCGAGTCGTCGAAGTGGTAGATGCCCAGATCCGTGACCACAACCGAAGGCCCGCGACCCAGCCAACCCTGCTCGCGACGAATTCGGGCCGCGTTTTCCGCGCCTCCGAGATTCCCGGGCGAGGTTCGGAAATCGATCTTGTCGACGAACGAGCGCTTCGACTGCCGCATGATCACGAAGACCTGCCGGGCGTTGATGGCGATCTCGCAGGCGCCGCCGGAACCGGGCAGCCTGGTCTTGGGGCTGGCGTAATCGCCGATAACGGTGCTGTTGATGTTCCCGAACCGGTCGATCTGGGCGGCGCCGAGGAACCCGACATCCACCAGTCCGCCCTCGAGGTAGAAGCTGAACAGCTCGAACATCGAGACGGCGGCCGTAGCGCCGGTGACGATCGTAGGATCGCCGATCGAGAGTGGCAGGCGGGCCGGCTTCGCGCCGAAGACCCCCGACTCGTAGACGAGTTCGAGTTCCGGGGCGACGGTGATCCGGGCCAGGTTCACGGCAATGTTCGGCAGCCCCACGCCGACGAAGCAGACCCGCTGGCCGGTCAGCTCGCGGGCCGCGGCCACGATCATCATCTCGGACTTGGAGAAGGCCGGACCGGCCCCGGACGAAGCCACGGCCGAACGTCCCGCGGCCGATGCGCCGCCGGCAGCAGACTCGTTCATTTGTACACTCCGTAGTCCACCGAGCCCGAAAGCGCCGAGCCCAACGGTTGCAGGGCCGCCATACGTTCGTCGCCGATCTTGGCCATGTACTCGGCCCGATCGCTGACGCCATACACGAATTCGTCGAGCCACTCTTGCGTAGTTGCTTCGTCCCGGCTGATTGCGTCCCAGTCGCGGTAGAAGTGGTTGTCTCGGTCGTAGGCTCCCTGGACGTAGCTGGGGTGCGCTCCCCACGGCTCCACGACCACCGCGTCCACGATCAGGCCGGGGATAACGGTTCGGTTGGGATCGGCCCTCACGACCGACTCGTCGACCAGTTCCTCGACTACCACGATTACCCGATCGGCCGCGAAGGCGGCCTCCTTCTGACAGCCGAGCAAACCCCACATCTGGGTATTGCCCGCCGCGTCGGCCCGCTGCGCATGGACGATGGTCACGTCCGGCTTGAGCGGCGGCACGGCATAGACCGTCTCATCGCCGTACGGCGACTTGATCGGCCTGATCAGTGGATTCGCCTTTGGCAGATCCGTCTCGAAATAGCTGCGAAGCGGGTAGAACGGCAGGTTCGAAGCCCCGGCCGTGTACCGGCCGACCATCCCGAAGTGGCTGTACTCCTCCAATTCGAGCACAGCCGCACCGCCAACACCGGCCCCAGCGCCGGGTTCGATTCGCCGCCTGATAGCGTGCAGCCCACCGACTCCCGGATTGCCAAGCCAGGAAAAGACGAGCTTGCGAGCCACTCCGGCGGCGATCATCTGGTCATAGATCAGATCGGGCGTCAACCGCGCGAGTGTCAGGTCGCGCTTGCGTTGCCGAATGATCTCGTGCCCGGCCGCAAAGCAGATCAGATGCGTGAAGCCTTCGATGGCGACGACGTCACCGTCATGGACATTCGCGGCGACGGCGTCGCACATCGATGCGACCTTACTCATCGGCGCTTACCTCAGACTTATTTGCGGCTTAGATCAACCCTTCGCCGCCACTTCCGCCACGGCCTCGCCGAAGAGGCGCAGGCCGGTAGCGGCCTCAGCCTCGGTTATGACGAGGGGCGGCGAGATACGGACAACGGTCATGCCTGCCTCGAGGGCCAGGACGCCACGCTGGAACGAGGCCCATTCGACGGCCGCGGCGTGCTCGTGCGAGTCGAACTCGACGCCGATCATCAGGCCGATGCCGCGAACGTCCTTGACCAGCCCGGGGTGCTTCTTCTGGATCTCACGTAATCCAGTCATGAGCTGATTGCCGCGTGCCGTAGCGTTCGCCATCAGCCCGCCTTCGAGTTGCTTGATCGTCTCGATGGCGGCGGCGCAGGCGAGCGGGTTGCCGCCGTAGGTAGTTCCGTGGGCACCCGGACCCCACTTGGTCATCAGCGACTCGCGGGCAATGAAGGCCCCGAGAGGCATGCCGCTGGCGATGCCCTTGGCGGTCGCGATGATGTCTGGCTCCACGTCCCAGTTCTGGATCGACCACATTTTGCCGGTTCGGCCGGCACCGGCCTGAACCTCGTCCGAGATCAGCAGGATGCCGTTGTCGTCGCAGATCTTGCGCAGGCCCTGGAGGAAGCCATCCTCGGGAACGAGATAGCCACCTTCGCCCTGGATCGGCTCGACGATGATGGCCGCGACCTCATCGGCCGGAACGAGGTGCTTGAACAGGACCTCGTCGAACCACTTGAGGTCCGCCACGTGGCCGAATGGGGCATGGTAGATGCCCGGTAGCAGCGGGCCGAACCCGGCGTGGTACTTGGCCTTGGACGCCGTCAGGGACACCGAGCCGTACGTCCGGCCGTGGAAGGCTCCCAGGAACGCGACGATGTTCTGGCGCTTGGTGGCGAAGCGGGCCAGCTTGATTGCCCCTTCGACTGCCTCCGTACCCGAGTTGCCGAGGAAGGCCCGGCACTTTTCCTTCATCGGTGCGATGCGCGACAGCTCGGCACACATTTCCGCATACAGCGGAATGTAGAAGTCGGCGCTGTAATGGATCAGCTTGCCGGCCTGGTCCTGGATCGCCGCCACCACCTTGGGATTGCAGTGACCCGTTGAGGTCACGGCGATGCCGGCGTTGAAGTCCAGGAAGAGGTTGCCGTCGATGTCCTCGATCGTGCATCCCTCGCCCCGGACGGGCACCACGGGGTACGCGCGTGGGACGCTGGGCGACGTCCACAGCTTGTCGAATTCGAGGTGAGCACGCGCCTTGGGGCCCGGAAGCTCCGTCACGATGTGCGGAACCACGGGAGACTGGACGAGCTTGTCGGGAGCCTGAGTCACGGTGCACCTCGACTGGCCGGCGCCGCCGCCAAACTGGCACAGCAGGCCGCTTAACGAATAGCCTTTATGCAGGCTGGATAGTTCCAAGAGTATAGCCGACCGTCGCCGACGGCTGCTCCGCCGGCATACTCCGGCGGCTTGTCCAACGATCGACCGGACGGCTTTCCGACGGTCCGGCTAGACCGCTCCGAGTCAGTCGACGAGCGTCTGCGACTGCTCCCGCATGAACTGCTGGACGTAGTACATGCCGCCTGACGCCTTGCCCGTCGTCCCGGAACCCTTCCAGCCGCCGAACGGCTGAATGCCCGGCCAGGCGCCAGTCGTGGCGCCGGCTCGGCGATTGACGTAGATCACGCCCGCCTCGATGGCCTCCTCGAAGTATTCGACCTCTTCGTGATCATCGCTGAAGAAGCCGGCGGTCAGGCCGTAGATGGTGTCGTTGGCGCGCTCGACGGCTTCCTCGATCGATTCGACCGAGGCGACGGCCACGAGCGGCACGAAGAGTTCCTCGGTCCAGATGCGGTGATCGGCGGGGAGATCGGTCACGATGGTCGGAGCGACGTACAGGTCCGTGCCCTGCCCTGTCAGAACTTCGCCGCCGACGACGATCCGTCCATCGCGTTTGGCGTCCGCGACGGCGGCGTCGTACTTGGCGCGGGCCTTGGCATTGACGAGAGGCCCCAGCCAGACCTTGCGATCGGTGGGATCGCCGACCGCGATGCCATTGGTCTTCGCGACCAGGGCCTCGAGGAAGGCGTCGTAGACCTGCGCCTGGACGAAAACGCGGCTGCAGGCCGAGCACTTCTGTCCAGCAAACCCAAACGCGGACCGCATTACGCCCTCGGCCGCCTCTTCCAGATCGGCGTGCTGGCTGACGATGGCCGGGTTCTTGCCGCCCATCTCCACGATCACCGGCTTGGGGTAGCTCCGGCTGAACTCCTTGAACACTTGATTGAAGCCGACCTCATATGAGCCGGTGAACAGCAGGCCGTCGACGCCCTCGTTCTCCTGCATTTCGGCTCCCACGACGGCACCCGGTCCGGTGACCATGTTGAAGACGCCGTGAGGCAGCCCGGCCAGGTCGGCGACTTCGGCGATCTTGACGCCGCAGAGCGGCGCATCGCTCGAGGGCTTGTAGACGACGGCATTGCCCGCCACGAGAGCTCCTCCGACCGGTCCTCCGGAGAGAGCCATCGGGAAGTTGAAGGGGCTTATGACCGCCCAGAGACCGTGGGGCTTCAGCACCGAGCGGGTGTGGACCTGGGGATCGCCGAGATTGCCCATCGGATGGTCGAAACCGTCGTTGGCCTGGAATTGGTCGCAGTAGTAGCGGATCAGATCAGCCGTTTCTTCCACGTCGCCCAGCGCCTCGAGGCGATTCTTGCCGACCTCGATCGCCATCAGCGCCGCGAACTCCATCTGCCGCTCGCTGATCAGATCTGCCATGCGTCGCATGATGGCAACGCGCTCCAACCAGGGAGTCCTGGCCCACGCCCTGGACGCGGCCCGGGCTGCATCCACGGCATCGCGGACGTCCTGCCGGGTCCCGGTCGCAAATCGCCCCACGATTGACCCGTCGATCGGCGACCGCTTCTCGAAGGTCTCCGCCGCCTCGCGCCATGCGCCGTTGATATAGACGCCGTGGGTGCCGCCGAGCTCGCTCCGGGCAAGCGCCAGCCCTGCATCGAAATTGGCGTGTAGCTGTTCGTTGTCGTTGCGCAGCGTGGCGTAGGTGATTTTCAGCCGAGGCTCGGACGTCGCGGTCATCCCAACACGCTCCTGGGGGTTCGCTCACCGGGGTCGCGCCGCCTAGAGACGCCTCTCAGCAGGGCGCCGACTCCACTCCCCTAGTCTACTGCGGCCCTGGCGGGACGCTGCGAACCGATTGATCCTGGGTCCGCAGGGACGGCACCCATTTGGAGGCCGCCAGAGCGACCGCGGCTACGGCAATCGAGATCCACCAGCCGTATATGTTGTAGCGGGCGATCAACGTGGCAAGGAAGATGGCCAGGTCGCGCCTCACAGTCAGGAGGACTGGCAGCAGAAAGAGCATCCCGTAGCCGTGAATGCTAGGAGCGGCAATCAGAAGGGCGATACCAACCCAGGACCCGGTGTCGCGGCCGCGGACGAACAGAAGCGCGGCTACCGCGATCACGGCGGCCGCGGTCGCGATAGGGCGGCCTACTAGCATCGAGAGAGGCGCTCCCGTCGCAGCCCAGTTCGGATCCGAGGCGCGCCCGAGTTGGGCAATCCAGTCGCCGTACAGACCGATCCCCGTAAACGGCAGCATCGCCACCATGACGAGAACCAGGACCGCAATCCCAAGCACGGCTGACCGCGGCCGCGGTCGGATGAGCCATGCGATCGGCAGGAGCTGGGTGTACTTGAGAGCGCCGACGCCGGCGGCCATGAGGCCGTCCACGAAGTCCTTGCGGGCGGTCGTCCCGGGCGAGGTGGCGGCACGCGGCGTGAGCTGCCCGTTCGTGCCCGGCGAGTAGAAGAGCGCCGCGAAAGCCGCGAGCTGGAAGAGTTGGACGTTACCAGTCACCAGGCCCTCCACGAAGGGCGGCCAGAGCAGCACGACCGGGATGAAGGCCCATGGGAACGCGAACCGCCGGCAGGTCCAAACGGCAACGCCAACGCCCAGAATGAGCCAGACCCCAATAAGAACGGTCCTTGGCAGCGCCAGAAACGGAACCAGGATGGGCAGAAGCCACGGCGGATACAGAAACGGCAGGCCGGTCCCCGACGTAATCGCGAAGCTCGACGCGACATACGGCTGACCTCCGGCGGCCCATCGATCGGCAGCGAGGAGCGGGATCTGGAGGTCCACGCCGGGGGACCAGGCGAGGAACGCCGGCAGCGAGGTTGCGATGGTGAAGAGGAGGAGGGCTGCCAGGCCGCGCCTGAGCAGCCGGTTGGCCGGGCCCGCTTGGTCCAATACCGACCGGACTGGGCCCCAAGATGCAGGTCTGACACTCTCCGGGACCGACCCGCCAACGGACCGGACGACCGACCCTCGCTTTGCCTTGGCCACCCTGCACCCCTCTCAGATCGCTCGCCGCGCCAAGTCTCCACGATATTGTGCCAGCCCGCGGCGCTATCGAAATGCCTCCCCGCGTTAGGTCAGAGCAGCGACGACCTCCCCGATCGACGCGGCGATGGCGTCCGGTTCTCGGCCGCCCCGCTCCCCGGCCGCGCGCACCACTTCCGCGTCGCCGTGCTTGCCAGACCGAGCGAACACGCCGCGCAGGCCGGCCTTCTGCGCTCCCCGTATGTCGTTCCACATGTCGTCGCCGACCATCGCCACCTCGTCGAACTGCAGCGAAGCAGCGCCACGGACAGCCGCGTCCGTAGCCGGGGTCGTGGCCTGGGCCACGTCCGTGGCCGTGGCCGCGTCCGTAGCCGGGGTCGTGGCCACGCCGTCGCTGCTGCCGGCGCGCGAGGCCAGCTCGCTCAGCAACCTCACCCCTTCCGCGAAAAGCGCCCGCGACGGCTTGCCCGTGACCAGCGCGCGCCGTTCCGTGGCGTATTCCAGCGCCGCGACGTAAGCGCCTGAATCGAGCAATATGCCCGACGGGGTGATCCACCAGCGGTTCTTGTGCATCGCCACGAACGCAGCCCCTCCATGTATCAGCCGGAATGCCGACTGCACATTTCGGGGAGTGAACTCATCGGCGGCGTCGCCGACGAACACGGCCTCGGCCACCGCCCCCGGCTGAGCCGCTTCATCGTGGGACAGCAGCCGCAAGCCGTGGAATTCGGTGAGGGCGTCCTGGGAGGTCATGACGTAGATCGGTTCATCGCCGAAGCGTCGCCGCGCCACAGCCGCGGCCGCCGATGCCGCGGTCACGATCCGATCCGCCGGAACGGCCAATCCGCCGCGAGCCAGGTCGCGAGCCAGGGTCGGCCGGCCGATCATCGATATGTTCGTGCCGATCACATAGGGCAGCCGGGCGCGATCCATGGCCGCCAGAGCCTCCACGGCACCGGGCAACAGCTCGTTGCGGAGCACGAGCACGCCGTCGAGGTCCAGGATCAATCCACGAACGCCGGCAAGCGAGCGGCGCAGATCTGAGGCGGCTGTCACGCCGGAATAGTCCCACAACCCGGTGCGTGGATGGACGCCGCGCCGGACCTGCCTGTCAGGGTATCCTTCACGCGAACCTGACCAGCGTCCCCGTCGGTTCCACGCCATCCCGGAAGGCGACCAACCCGGGAAAGCCATGACACCAATCCGCTCAGGCGTTGCCGGGCGGTCTCCGGAGACTCGATGACCGACTCCCGACCGATACACAGCGTGGTCCTGGTCAAGCAGGTTCCCGACACGCACAACATCACCGGTGAGGTGATGTCCAAGGACGGCACCATGAACCGCGGTGCCCTTCCGGCGATCTTCAATCCCGAAGATCTCAACGCGCTGGAGATGGCGCTCGAGATCAAGGACCGCTTCGGCGGCACCGTCACAGTCATAACCATGGGCCCGCCCAAAGCCGCCGGCATCCTGCGCGATTCGCTGTTCCGCGGGGCCGACAACGTTGTCCTGCTGACCGACCGCAAGTTCGCCGGCGCGGACACTCTCGCCACCTCGTACGTCCTGCAGCACGCCGTGCAGAAGGTCGGCAACTTCGACCTAGTCCTGTGTGGACGCCAGGCCATCGACGGCGACACCGCCCAGGTTGGGCCACAGACCGCCGAGAAGCTCGGCATTCCCCAGATCACCTACGCCGAGACGGTGATCGATATAGCCGACGGCAAGATCACCGCCGAGCGCGCTCTGGACTCCGGTTCGGAGATCGTGCGCTGCAAGCTGCCTTGCCTTCTGACGGTCGTGAACACGGCCAACACTCCCCGACCCGCGTCGGTGCGACTCCAGATGGAACGCAAGCTCGCCGCGGTCCCGTCCGAATACCCGGCGATCCGCGCCCAGTGGCCCGAGTTCGAGACGGACGAGGCCCTAGACGCATATCTCGCCGCCCACGACCTGAAGATCCCCGTCTGGTCGGCCGACGACATTGGCACGGCCGAGGGCAGCATCGGGTTGGCGGGCTCTCCGACACAGGTCCACAAGGTCAACTTCGTGGTCCTGGAGAGCACCGAGAGCAAGACCATCGCACCGACGCCCGAGGCAATCGCGGCAATGGTGGCCGAGTTGGTCCATGAATACATCGTCGGGTAGGCGCGAGATGAGTGAGCAGAAGCAAGTCTGGGTATTCATCGAGCACACCGACGGCCAGGTCGCCGATGTCAGCCTCGAACTAACCGGCAAGGCCCGCGAGCTGGCGGACCAGCTGGGCTACGAAGTCGTCGGGCTGCTGTGCGGCCACAACGTCGACGCCCTGGCCCAGGACGTCATCCAGCATGGCGCCGACCGGGTCCTGCTGGCCGACGATCCCGAACTGGATCTGTACAGAACGCTGACGTACGCCCGTGTGGCGATCACGGAAGCGAAGAAGCGCCAGCCGGAGATCTTCCTGATCGGCGGAACTCCCAACGGCCGCGACTTTGCCCCGCGCGTCGCCAGCGCCCTGCGCTGCGGCCTCACCGCCGACTGCACCGATCTCCAGATCGGCGACTACACGCGCAAGGACGTGACGTACAAGAACCTCCTCCACCAGATCCGGCCCGCCTTCGGCGGCAACTTGATCGCCACGATCGTCAACCCGAACACGCGGCCTCAGATGGCCACGGTGCGGGAGGGCGTCATGCGCAAGCCAGCGGCCGACGCGAGCCGCAAGGGTGTCGTCGAGAAGGTGACGCCCGTCTTCGAGCCCGGCGATCTCGCTCTCGAGGTCCTTAGCCGCCAGATCCGGAAGTCCACCGTCAAGCTCAAGGACGCTTCGGTCATCGTGGCCGGCGGCGCCGGCGTCGACGGTGCCGAGGAGTTCGCGCTCCTCCGCGACCTGGCCAATTTGCTCGGCGGCGAAGTCGGCGCCTCCCGCGCCGCCGTCGATGCCGGCTACATCGAGAAGGCCCACCAGATCGGTCAGACCGGATCCACGGTCCGTCCCCGCCTGTACATCGCCGCCGGCATCTCCGGCGCGATCCAGCACCGGGCCGGCATGGACCAGTCGTCCAAGATCATCGCCATCAACACCGACCCCAACGCGCCCATGTTCCAGATCGCGCATTACCGAATCGTCGGCGACGTCGGCGAGGTGCTGCCCATGATCATCAAGACCTTGCGTGAGCGCTCCATGGACCAGCGAGAAGCCGAATGAGCGAGAACTTTTTCCTCGACAACCCGGACATCCAGTTCCGACTCGCCCAGATCAACCTGAACGAGGCCCTGGAGTTCAAGGAGTCCGGCTACGCGCAAGCCGCCCAGTATCCCGGCGCGCCGCGCAACTACGCCGATGCCAAGGACAACTACTCGATCATCCTGGGCGTCATGGGCGAGATCTGCGGTGAGCGGATCGCCCCTCGAGCCGCCGAAGCGGACGAGGAAGGGGCCCATTTCGACAACGGCGAGGTCACGTACACCGCCGCGACGCAGGACGCCATCGAGGCCTTCCGCCAGGCCGGACTATTCGGAGCCATGCTGCCCCGCCAGTACGGCGGCCTGAACCTGCCCGAGTCCATCTACTCGATGCTCGTCGAGATCGTGGCCCGGGCCGAGAGCGGCCTGATGACCGTCTACGGCCTTCAGGAAATCGCCGACATGATCGAGGAATATGCCGACGCCGAGACCAAGGACCGCGTCCTTCCACGCATGGCGCGCGGCGAGGCCTCCGGCGCCATGGTCCTCACCGAGGCGGACGCCGGCTCGGACCTGGGCGCCGTTGGGACCAAGGCGACGCTCGACGCGGCCACGGGCATGTGGCACCTCAACGGCGTCAAGCGCTTCATAACGAACGGTCTGGCCGACGTCTCCGTCGTCCTGGCCCGCAGCGAAGATGGCAGCACCGACGCCCGTGGCCTGTCGATGTTCCTCGTCGAGAAGGACGACACGGTCAAGATCCGCCGGATCGAGCACAAGATGGGCATCAAGTCGTCGCCCACATGCGAGATCCAGTACAACAACACGCCCGCCGTCCTCATCGGCAGGCGTCGTTTCGGGCTCATGCGCTACGCCATGAATCTCATGAACGGTGCCCGGCTGGCCGTGGCCGCGCAGGCTCTAGGCATCGCCGAAGCCGCTTACCGCGAAGCCGATCGCTATTCCAGGGAGCGGATCCAGTTCGGCAAGCCGATCCGGGTTCTGCCCGCCGTCGGCCGCCTGCTGCTCTCCATGCGAGTCGATCTCGAGGCCACTCGCGCCCTGCTCGCCGAAACGGCTACCTGGGTAGACCTGTGGAAGGCCTACGAGAAGGCCGTGTCGGCCGAAGGCGCCGAGATCTCCCCGGAGATGCGGGCCCGCCACAAGCAATGCGTGGCCCTGGCCGAGACGCTGACGCCCATGGTCAAGTACTGCTCCACGGAGATGGGCAACCGGGTCTGCTANNATCACGAACATCTACGAAGGCACCAGCCAGCTGCAAGTTGTCGCCGCGATCGGCAAGCTGCTCAACCACTCCCTGGATCCACTCCTCGCCGAGTGGCAGGCCGCCTCGTATCCGGCCGACATGGCCGCCGAGAAAGCCGCTCTCGACGATCTGACGGCCGTCTTCCAGAAGTCCGTCGACGCGCTCAAGGCCCAGGGCGATCGCGCCAAGGTTGACTACTACGCCTGCGACCTCGTCGATCAGGCCGTGTGGCTCGTCTGCTCGTGGCTGCTTCTCCGCGACACCAACGTGCTCGAAGAGAAGAAGCCGATTGCCCGGAGCTACATCGCCTCGATCGCTCCCAGGCTCCGAGCCGCGGCAGGCGTCGTGGTCGAAACCAACTCCGTTCCACTCGATGCCATCGGCGCGCTGCTGGCGTAACTCCCCGGATCCACGCAATTCAAGTGGCCGTCGGGCGCAAGTCCGGCGGCCACTTGCTATCTGACGGCGTCGCGGTCGCGGTCGCGGGCATGGTCGGCCCCGACAAAGGAGCCTCCGGCCGCTGTTTCTGTCCAATTCTTCCCCGGGAAACGCTAACCGGGAGTCTGGGTCGCGCAGCGTTTCCGACAGGCTGATCCAACGGTTATAGTTAGCCACCAACGGATAACTCGCGTCCCTTCCCTGGCAGAAAATGTGTCGTCCGGGTATCGGCTCCCGTCTTGTGCTTCCCCGGATGTCATTGGGCAATTTCGCGCGTGGCACGAGGTCGGCGTCGCACCTCGACGTCCATGGCGATTCTGCCGCTCGCGGAGAGCGAGCCGAGCCAGGATGCGGGTGCGGAAGGCATCGCGCTGTCGCGAATCGCAACCTATCCCGAAATTGATTGTGTAGCGCACAGATACACGTTATTCTCGGCCGAGCCCGGTAACGGCCGTCACGCCCACCGGGAGAGATTCTGGAGTGCCGTCGTAACGATCGGGGCCCAGCGGGGTTAGGTACTGTTGCAGGCCCTCGATTGCCGAGAGGGTCGGGCGGCAGTCGACCCAGCGTCCCGGAGCGGCAGACCACGGAGGACCGACAACGCAATGAAGATCACCCGCAAACCGTCCGGCGATCGGGCCGTACTATCTGAGACAGCGACGGTCGCCGACGGCGGGCAGTTGAGTGCTGCGGACGGCGCATCCCAGTCGTCCCCGTCGGTCGCCCCGTCCGCGTCGGCGATCGCTGCCGTCGCCACCGCCTCGGCCGCCGCCACCACCTCCCCCGCCGCCGTCGAACTCGCGTCGGTCGTCGCCAAGCCGCGCGTCGGCCGCCGTCTCGTTCGTCCGGCCGACGATTGCGATCACGAGGGCATTCTGTCGGGCAAGAAGGCCCTCGTCTTCGGCGTGGCCAATGATCATTCGATCGCCTGGGGCATCGCCAAAGCGCTCCACGATCAGGGCGCGGAGGTGGGCTTCAGCTCGATGGCCTCGCTCATCAAGCGCCGCGTTCGACCGCTCGCCGCCTCCATCGGATCCACCTTCGTGGAGGGATGCGACGTCCGTGACGACGACGAGATCCGCAAGGTCTTCGAGCGCTACCACGCTCGCGAAGGCAACCTCGACATCCTCGTCCACGCAGTGGCGTATGCGGAGAAGGAAGACCTGGCCGGCCACTTCACGTCCACGAGCCGCGACGGCTTCCACACCGCTTTCGATATCAGCGTCTACTCGCTCATTGCCATGGCCCGCGAAGCGCAGCCCTATATGAACCCCGGCGCCTCCATCATGACGATGACCTACTACGGCGCCGAGAAGGTCGTCCCTCACTACAACGTCATGGGCGTCGCCAAAGCGGCTCTCGAGGCCACAACCCGCTACCTCGCGGCCGACCTCGGACCCGCCGGAATTCGAGTCAACGCCATCAGCGCGGGCCCGGTTCGAACCCTCTCGGCGCACGGCATCGCGGGCTTCCGTTCGATGCATAGTGCCTTCGCCGAAGTGACGCCCCTGCGGCGCCACATCACCATCGAAGACGTTGCCGGCACGGCCGTGTACCTGGCCAGCTCGCTGTCCGGACAGACGACCGGCGAGGTGATCTACGTCGACGGCGGCTTCAACATCCTGGGCCTGCCGGTCCAGGACGAGGAGTAGTCCGGCCGCGAAGCCGACGACCCTCTGCTCCTAGTCGCTGCCTCCCGGCAGTTCGAACCGCATCAGCTTCCACGTGGCGATGATCAGGGCCGCCACGATCAGCACGCCCGACAGCAAGAATGCGGTGTCGGCGGGCACGAGTACCGTCCGGTTGACGGACAGGTTGTAGATGGCGCTGGCGGCGCCAATCGAATACTGACGGATCGACAGGTTGGCGATGCCCGGCAGGATGCTCGACAGCGCGCCCTCCCAGACGAGCATGTAGCCGATGCCGATCACGAGGGCCCGTCTCGTGAAGAGGCTCAACGTCAAGAACAGAACCGCGTAGCAAACCGAGCCGACCACAACGGCCACGACCTGAGCCAGGACCGCCGAGATGCCGTCCTGACCGGCCGGGGCAAGGTCCACAAGGCCGGCCACGAGAGTTGAGGTTCCGGTCAACGCGATAGACATCGCGACTGCCGCGAACGCCTTGGCCGCGACCACCAGCCAGCGTGGGATCGGCTTGGCGAGCAGGTAGACGACCGTTCCGTCGTCGATCTCCGCGCCGAAGGCCCCCGCACCGAACAGGATCGCCACCAGCGGCAGCAGGATCGTGAGCGTGACCGTGTCGAATATGCGGCGCGTGAAACGCTCGATGTCCGTCTCGCCGCCCATGCGGAACGCCACAGCCAGCAGCACCGGTAGGGCCGAAAGAAGGACGAGCAGCAAAGTCCGGCGCCGCCCCAGCAACTGGCGCAGAGTGACCCGGACGATCTCGCCGAAGATGGCGATTGAGTTCATCTACCCACCCCTCTCATCGCCGCACCAGGTACTCGAAGACGCTCTCCAGCGACTCGTCGGCCGGCACGACTTCCAGGAGACGCACGCCGGCCGTCCGGCTTACGCCGGCGATCAACCGCCGGAAGGCCGTCAGCTGTGACGTCTGTATCGCCAGGCCGCTCTCGGTTAGTTCCACCGCGAATATCGCCGGGTCGGCCATGAGCGCCACTGCCAGGCGGCGATCATCGCTGGAGCGGATCGTGACGTTGTGGGGTCGATCGGTCATGAGAGCCCGGATGGCCCGGAAGTCGCCCGAGGCCGCGAGCCGGCCGGCGACCAGCACCAGGATCTCGGTGCCGACCTGCTCCACCTCTTCCAGGATGTGGGACGAGAACAGAATCGTGCGGCCGGAAGTCGCGAGCTCGGCCAGCAGTTCCATCATGCCGATGCGCTGCCGGGGGTCCATGCCGTTGAACGGCTCGTCGAGCAGCAGCACTTGTGGGTCGTGGACGAGAGCTCCGGCAACTTTGACCCGCTGCCGCATGCCCTTGGAGTACGTTCCGATGGCTCGGTCCATGGCATCGACGAGCCCGACTCGAGCGACGGCTGCGCGAGCGGCGCCCTCCGGGTCGCGCAACCCCTGGAGCCGGGCATTGAACTTGACGTAGTCCAGGCCGGTGAGGAACGGGTAGACCGCCTCGCGCTCGGGAACGAGTCCGATCTGGCGGTAGACCGATGGGTCCCGATGAGGGCGTCGGCCCAGGACCAGGACCTCACCCGCGGACGGGGCGAGGAACCCGGCGAGCATGTGCAGCAGGGTCGTCTTGCCAGCCCCGTTCGGGCCGAGCAGGCCGGTTACTCCGACGCCGAGCGCGAAGCTCACGTCGTTGACGGCGACGACGTTGCCGTACCAGCGAGCGACCCGCCGCAACTCGATGGCGGGCGCGGTCGGCGCAATTGGCGCAGTCGGCGTGACAGACGCGGTGGCTCCCAGCGAGGCAGCCGGCGTCGGCGTCGGTGTCGGAGTCGGAGTCGGCAGTGTCGTCATGCCGGAAGCCTCCGGTAGCGGTACATCAGGACGAGCGTGGCAACGGCGAAGGTCACGAAGGCGCCGCCCAGATAGCCGGCTGAGGTCAATGTCCCCGCAAAGTCGTTGGGGCTGAGCGGCACGCCGAAGAACCAATTCGTGGCGCCCATGAGCGACGTCAGGGGCGAGAGAAGGAAGAGCTTGTCCGTAGCGTTAGGCCCAGACGAACTGCCGATCGAGTAGATCGCGGCCGGGATGGCTTCCATCAGGAGTATGTAGGCGACCATGCCGATGGCCGAATAGGCTCGCCGCGGCGAGAACGACGATATGGCCAGCGACAGCGAGCCCAGCACGAGGGCCGCCAGGGCTCCCGCCGGGATGGACGGAAGCGCGAGGGGGAGTTCGTCGCCGATCGCCTTGAAGGCGTCCGGCTTCATGAGAACGTCGCCGACGAACAGCGCCAGAGCGGGGATGAGCAGCACCACGAAGAGCGTCAGCACGAGGGCCGCCAGTCTCGAGAGCGCATATTCGATTCGACCCATCGCCCTGGTGAAGTAGAGCGGCAGGACCGAGTAGCGCTGGTCGCGGCAAACAAGTTCGGGGGCCTGAGCGACACAGAAGAAGAAGACGAGGAACGAGAAGTCGGCGAAGTACGACTGATAGTTCAGGAGCTCCGGGGCCTTGCCGCTCTTGGCGGCCTGCTGAGTAATCACCGAAGAGAACGCCAGCTGGACCACGGCCGGCAGCGCGTACAGGCCGGCCAGTATCAGCGGCACCGCCTTGGCGCTCATCGGACGGCCAAAACCCCACACGCCGCGAAGGCTCTCGACGAAGAGCGACCACATGGCGTAGAGGCGGCCGTTTCGCTTGCCCTCGTAGTGGCGATAGCCCAGGTCGTAGATGCTGCCGGTCCTGGTTCCGGTGGAGTCGCCGCGTGGCGCGGTCATTGCACGCTCCCAGCCGCCGGTGAAACGTCGCTCGGAGCGGCGTCTCTGAAGAGATCCTCGAGGCGACCGCGCTCCTGCCGGATTCGAACCAGCGGCACGCCCAGGTCGGCTACGGCGTCGCGAACCGTGTCGTACAGGACGTCGCTATCGATCGCAACCAGAACCCGGGCCTCGTCACGGCGGGCTCGCGCTCCCTTTGCGGTCAGGGCATCGACAAGGCGGTCGGCCCCGTCCTCGACCTCGACCGCAAGAACCGGAGTACGTCGAGTGAAGTTGGAGATTGGCGCCGACTGCAGGAGGTGGCCCGCGTCGATCGCCAGAAGATAGGAACACACCTGCTCGATCTCGCCGAGCAAGTGAGAAGCCACGACCAGGGTTATGCCGAAATCGGTGCCCGTACGTTTGATGAGATCCAGCATCTCGTCACGGCCCGCGGGATCCAGCCCGTTCGTGGGTTCGTCGAGGAGCAGCAGTTTGGGGTCGTGAACGAGGGCCTGGGCCAGCTTGACTCGCTGCTTCATCCCCGTTGAGTAGCCGCCGATCTGGCGATAGCGCTCCTCGTAGAGGCCCACATGTCTGAGCACTTCGGCGGTGCGCTCCCTGGCGGCCGCGCGCGGCAGGCCCGAGATACGGGCCATGTGAGTGACGAAATCGGTCGCGCTGACGTCGGGCGGGAGGCAGTCGTGCTCGGGCATGTAGCCGACAACGTGACGGATCGCCCGCGTCTCACGAACCGTGTCCATGCCCAGGACGGTGGCCGTGCCGCTCGTGGGGGTCAGCAGTCCGAGCAAGATCTTGATGAGAGTGCTCTTGCCCGCCCCGTTGGCGCCGACAAGGCCGATGATGCCCGGTTCCACCGCGAGATCCAGGCCGTCCAGGGCCTTGACCGGCCCATAGTGTTTGGTCAGGCCGGTGGCCTCGATCAGTGGCATGTTGCGATCTTACGCCCCCGGCTTGCGGTGGGTCGTCATCATAGGGGCGGGTCCGGCGTCATCAACGCGGGGCGAGACCCCTCGAAGGGAGCATTACCGTTCAAGACGGCGCCGGACGGACCGACAACCTATCCGTGGAAGTACTCACCAGCACTACTCTCGATCGAGCGCGCCAGATCGTCCAGCACGCCCACGCTATCAGTCCGTCCGCAAGCCTGCTCCGCCTGGAGCAACAGCTTCGACAGGGCGACTCGAACGCGCGGCAGCTGGCGAAACTGATCGACGGCTCCCCCGCCCTGGCGGCGCGCGTTCTGCGGATGGCCAACTCGGCCTTCTATGCCCCGGCGGAACCGGTCACCACTCTTTCGCGAGCGGTGGCGCTGCTCGGCGACACCGTCCTGCGCCAGCTCGTTCTCACTTCCCTGATCGTTTCTCGCCGGGCCGGCAATCGCTCCCCGCGCGAGGCCCTCGCCGCGGCACGACTCACCGGCGACGCCGTCCGGGCCGCCGTCGTGGGCAAGACCCTGGCGCAGATGTCGCGCTCCGTGGATCCGGACACGGCGTTTGCCGCCGGCCTGCTCCACGACCTCGGCCATGTGTATCTCCTCGACGACGTCGGCGAGCGCTACGCCAGCTATCTGCTCGACCCGCACGCCCACGACGCTCGCAACTCCTCCGGCCAGCTGGAGATGGAGATCGAGCTGTCCGGCACGACGCACCAGGATGTCGGCGCCGTATTCGCCTATGAGTGGAACCTGCCTCCGGTCATCGCCCGAGTCCTGTGGGACCACCACGTTCCGAGCCCCGGTTCGCTGGGCGCCCTGATCGCCGGTTCCGACGTCCTGCTTCGCGAGCTGAGCTACCCGGCGGTCGTTGATGCCGCCGATCAGCAGCTCGAGGGGGACGGCGTCCTGGCTGCGCTGAACATCACCCGCGAGCGCTGGGAAGAGCGGACCTCGTCGGTTCGTGAGTCCTTCTCGGAACTGCTTTCGATCTTCGACGTGCAGGCCGCCTGAGCTTCGCCGGCTCAGCGTACGGCCCGTTAGCGAAGTCGCTCGGCCCGACGGTCGTACCAGCGGATTGCCAGCCAGCAGAGAAGCAGTATTCCGACCGCGACCGCCACAGCCCCCTCGAATGGTGGAGAGCCAACAACACCGGCCGCCGTGTCCACGACCGTCGACGTGGTCGCCGGCTTGACAGTGGAGAGAGTTCCCGTCTGCGTGCCGGCATTCGCGGTCGCTGTCGAGCCGGCCGGGCCTTCGCCGAGGAAGAGCGAGGAACCGGCCGGAATGGCCGCCATCGCTACCGGCGACTGAGCGTCGGTCAGCTCGAGAGTCCGTTGAAGCTTGCCCTTGGCGTCGAAGACCTCAATGGCGTTGGCCTCGGCTACGTGGACGAACGAACCCTCGTCGCTGGCGGATAGCGCCACCGCGGCCTGGCTCGCAGTCGCCAACTTGGAGGCCGTCTTGCCGTCGACCTTCCACAGGGTCGTGCCGCCACTTACAACGGCCGTGCTCGCCAGCGCCGCCACCGCGGTCGGCGCGGCCGGCAGCTTGACCGTCCAGGTCGTGACAAGCGAGGTCATGTCGACCCGAAGTAGGGCGTTGGGGTCCTGCGTGGCGACGAGAACGCCGCCGTTGTCCCTATCGACCGCGAGGGCGACTATGCCACCCGCGACCGTGGTCTTCTTGAGTGTCGCCGTGGCCGGGTCGACGATGTCGAGCCAGCCCTTGCCCGCTTCCGCGACGGCCACTCGAGCGTCGCGGCGGTCCGCGGCGATGATGTTCCCGGCACCGGGTAGCTGGGCGCTCTCCGTGACCACTCCGCCGTTCACGACGGCGAAGGCGAGACTGCGTCGCGTGGGCATCGTTCCCACCAGGATCTCTCCGGCGGGAAATGCCAGCCCGGTCACGTTGCCGGGCATGTCGATGGGGGTCATGACGTTCAGAGAGGCGATGTCGATGGGCGTGACCTGGCTGTCGTTGCGAGCTACATACAGGCTGCGGCCGTCCGGACTGAAGGCCAGCGACTGCGGGGCCGGCACCATCGGAATGGTGCTCACGACCTTCGGCGCCTTGACCTGAACCTCCAGGACTCCCGACGAGGTCGCGACGTACAGATCGCCGACGCCGTTGGCCAGAACGGTGCCCGAGAGCGTGATCGTCAGGATCGTTGCGAGCGCCCCGCTCGTCAGGAGAAGCTTTCCGGTCTTCACGCGAGTGCCTGCGTCATTGGGACTGCCTTCATAGGTATCGGCCGAAGCCGCGGTAGAAGGTGGCCGGCCCGGTCCAACCTCCGGACCGGCCAATCGCGATTACGGTCTCCGCCGCTGCGGATCTACCTCTATCGCTTCAGGTTAACCAGTTCCTGGAGCATCTCGTCCGAGGTCGTGATGACGCGGCTGTTGGCCTGGAAGCCTCTCTCAGCCGTGATCATGCCCGTGAACTGCGTTGCCAGGTCCACGTTCGACATTTCGAGTGCGCCCGTGGTTACGGTACCGCGGCCGCCGGTGCCGGCGGTGCCGATGTTGGCGGCGCCGGACGCGGACGTAGCCGAGAAGTTGTTCTGGCCGGCCCGAAGGAGACCGGCAGAGTTCAGGAAGTTTGCGAGAGCGATCTGGCCCAGAACCTGAGTCTGACCGTTCGAGTACACACCGGAGAGTTGACCGGCGTTGCCGACGGCGAAGGTAGTCAGCGTGCCCGACGTGAAGCCGTCGGTCTGGCCGGCCGGCTGGCTGGTGCCGCTGAACTGGGTCATGGCGCTCATGTCGATCTTCGGCGTCGTCGCGGTTGCGCCGTCCGGGAAGGTGAACGCAAGCGAGCCCGTGGAGCCGGAGTAGACACCGCCGCTGGTGAAGCTCAGGGTGCCGTTGCCGACGGCAGCGACGGCTGGCGGACCGGCCGAGGCAGCCGTCTGGGTGACGGCAATGCCCGTGTCTGACGCGTCCGCCGAGGCGAGCCAGGTCCATTCGTTGGCCGTGGAGGTCTTCGTGAACGTGACCTTCACCGAATGGGCGATGCCCAGGCTATCGAAGACGGTCATCGTGGTGGGGACGGCGGTCGCGTCAGCCGAACCGGCGTCGAGGTTCCCGCTCAGGGTCACGTTGGAGGTCGCGAGAGCGGTAGTGCGCTGGCCGATCGGGATGACGAGGTTGGTGATCGGCTGGGTGATGTCGATCTTGCCGGACGAATCCGCCTGCCAGCCCTGAACCTTGAGGCCGCTGCCCGGGTTTGCGAGGGAGCCGTCGAGGGCGATATCGAAGGCGCCATCACGGGTGTAGACGGTCTGGCTACCGTCGGACTCGACGAAGAAGCCGTCACCCTGGATCGCCATGTCGGTCGTCTTGCCGGTCGACTGCAGGTTGCCCTGCGTCTGCAGGACGTCGATGCCGGCAACCGTCATTCCGAGGCCGATCTGGGCGGGGTTGATGCTGCCGAGGCCGCCGGACGGAGCCGTGGCGCCGTGGAGGGTCTGCGAGAGGATGTCCTGGAAGTTGACCCGGCCCGACTTGAAGCCGACCGTGTTCACGTTGGCGATGTTGTTGCCGATGACGTCCATCATCTCCTGATGGCCGCGAAGACCGGAGATCGCCGAGAACATAGACCGAAGCATTGGATGCCTCCTGGCAAAGCTGGCGTCCTCGCCCGATTGGCGCGACGCGATGGTTGGCGTCCGCGGCCAGGCCAGCTTCCTCAGAGAGGTCCGGCTATCGACCTGGCTCACTCGGCGGACTAGATGTGGTTCCGGCAATCGGCCCCGCCGACTGCGAGTTGCGACTGGTTAGGCGATTACGACGCTGTCTATCTGGGTGAAGACCCGCTCCTTGCTTTCAGTCGGCTCAACGGCGGTAACGACGGTATGGCTGGGTGGATGGACGACGTACGCGTACTGGTCCAGCATCACCAGGGACTGCTTGCTGCCGCGCTGGCTCAAGGTGTCCATGGCCTTGCTGAGCCGGTCCATCTGTCCCCCATCCATGGGGATCTGGCGCTGCTCGACCCGCTTGGCCGCGTGCTCCGAGAACTGCAACGAGTGCTCGTCGGCCGCTGCCGACAGCGCGTCTCGGAACGACACACCGCCGTCAGTCGGCGGCGATCCCGAGATGGGCTGGCTGAGCGGGCTCGAGACCGACGTCGGGCTGGGGTCCGAAACCAGACCGTTTACCGATGACGTCAGATCGGGTCCGATGCGATCGATCGTGATGATCACCTCCTTGGTGCGGCGCCCTGCCGCGAGTCAGTGGGCTAGCTGCCGGCCGTAACGGTCGTGACGCTGTCTGGCTTGATGTACTGGCTGCCGACCGCGAGAACCAGGCCGGCATCTGTGGACTGGACAACGGACGTGACCACTCCCGTTACGGCACTGCCGTTCACGTCGACGCCCGTAACGCTCTTGCCGATCAGAGCCGAGCTCTGGGCAAGTTGCGACCCCTGGAGTGACGTCTGCACGCCCTGCAGCGTTTGGACCTCGGTCATTTGCGAAAGCTGACTGAGCATCTGGCTGTCGTCCATCGGGCTGGTCGGATCCTGGTTCTCGAGCTGGGCCAGAAACAGCTTCATGAAGTCGTCGGTGGACAGACTCGTGGAGGAGCTGGTCGAGTCAACCGAGTCACTCGAGGACGAGCTGGACGTCGCGGCCGCACTGGCCGTGGGCGTTGAGCTTGCGGTAGACGCAGAGCTTGCCGTTGACGCAGATCCGAACGAACTGAAAGCTGTGAACGGCGTGAAGCTGACCGAATTGACTGTCATCGTTGAACTCCTGTCACGCTCTGATGTCGAGGGTTGAACGGCCCGGGATAGGCATTCGCGCGGCGGGCTGGCCGGCCTTCGGCGCAACTCGAACGGCGGCTGCGGTGGACGGCGCAGTGCCGGCTTGGCCGCCGCCTCTCGGCTGAGCGCCTGTACCGTTGCCGGAACCGCCGCCCAGAGCGGACGGGTCCCCGCCCGCGAGGGCTTGGCTCTGAGCGTGTCCATTGCCGTTGCCGTTGCCGTTGCCGCTGCCGGCTCCGTAGCCATTGCCATTCGCCCAGCCACCGGCTTCGAACGGGTTGCTGCCGGAGCGGCTGCCCAACGACGAGTCGCCGCCTTCCGTCCGGACGGTGACGCTCACCCCGGTCAGGCCATCGCCGGTCGACCGCATCCGGGTCACCGCGGCCGAAATGGCATCTGCGGAGACACGATCGCGGACGACCAGCTGCGCTTGCACGATCTCACCTGCCCGGCCGGAGGCGATGACTCTGACGTCCCCGAGAACCGGATCGCTGATCCGAGTCTCGAGCGCCGGCCCTGAGGACGTCTGATACGTGTGGATGGTTCCAACGACCTGGTTCATCAGCCGGTTGGCGGCGTCGGCCAGGTTCACGGCCTGGCTCACCACCGCTGTCGCTTCCGTTGCCGCCGCTCGGGTCGAAGGAGCGGCGACGGCCCCGCTGGCAGCGAGCATCGACGGATCGGTCGGGGCTGCGGTCGCGAGTCGGGCGGACCTGGCCGCATCCAGCCCGGCGGCGAGTGCGTCCGACTGCCCGCTCGAGGTCGATCCGTCGGCGGTCCCGGAGGATGACCCGGCCGCTGCCGCCGCCGCGACCGGGGAGTGACCCGTCGTTGAGTTCGGGGCCTCGGCATCGGAACTGCCGGAACCGTAGCCGAACCCCGACGGAGGGGTGCCTGGTCGCCGCGCAGGGTGGCCGACGAAGGTCGCGAGACTCGCGGCCGGCGCGGCGTCGGCCGTTGGAGTTGAGTCCGTTGTCGAAGCGGCGGTCGCCGGCGTGCCGGCGGTCACCTGCGTGGCGGCGGACGCTGGCACGTTCGCAGCGCTCGGAACCACGCCGTCGTTCGTCTGGGCGGCGGCCGCGATCTGGCTGGAGATGACGGCCGGTCTGGCGGCCGACTGTGCGGGCGCGACGTCCGCGACGCTCCCGATGGCCTGAGGTGTCTTGCCAGCATCCCCAACCGTGACGGTCTGCCCGGACGCGTCGGTGCCGGTGCGCGTCGCAGCGTCCGTCGCGATGGTGTTTGCGGCGGTGGGAGTGGCGTTGACGCCGACCCCGGTCGTGGCGGCCTGCGCCTGCACGCCGAACGAGGGCTTGATGATCACCGGGATGGCCGGCGAGGCCCAGCCGGCCGCCATCGGCCGCGACTCGGCGAACTGCCGGCCGCCGGCGGGCGCGGCCGGTGTCGTGGTCGTGGTCGTGGACGGCGAGGGCAGACTGGTGACGGTCGGAGCGGCGGCCTCCCCTGTCTCCACCTGCGGGATCCGTGACGGCTGGCCGAAGATGAATGCTGAACCGGCAGCGGTCTGGTTCGCGTCCGGTTGAGGAGCGGCGTCCGGTGACGTGGACGCGGCCGGCGTTTGAGTTGAACCGGCCGCTCCCTGGCCCGTCGCCTCGCTCGTCGCGGTGAGCCCGCTCGCGGTAGCGGCGGCGCTCGCGGTAGCCGGGGCGCTCGCGTTAGCCGGGGCCCCCGTGAAGGCCGCCGTCGCGTCGGTCGTCGCCGCGGACGCAGAGGTCGCGACGATCGATGATCGAGCGGAAACGTCTGAAGCCGCGTCGCGCCTCGACGACCCGGCCGAGCCGGCCTCGCCTGCAGCGGCCTCTCGCACAGGGACGGTACCCGCTGCCACGGTTGTCGGCGCGATCGTGTTCGATGTACCCGAGGAGACAACGTCGACGGGTGTTGCGGTGACGGCCACAGGCTGACCGGTGGCGGTGCCGTGGTCGGAAGCGCCGACGGTGGCTTGCGCGATGGGCGCGATGGGCATGGTGGGCGTGGCCGGCGTGGTGGGCGCGATGGGCGTGGCCTGTGTAGTAGGCGTGGTCGGCGTTACGCCGGCGTCGACCCTGGCTGCGGGCGCGGAAGGTCCGGCGGCGTCTGAGGCGGCGGAAGGCGCGGACACAGACGTGGCGGCCTCTGTCGACGTGGCCATCACGGGTTCGTGCCCGCCGGCGGGAGTCGATGTCGAAGCGGCCGAGGTCGAGACCGCAGCTGTTGACGCCGTTGGGATCGCCTCACCGGCCGCGGCACTTGCGGGGCCGACCACGGTTACGGGGGCCTGAGAGCGGGCGGTGCCGGTTCCGACGGCGCTGCCGGCGACACGCGAAGAGCCAGCCGTCGAGGCGGTAGTCACGCCGAGCGATGCACCGGCGGCAGTCGACCCGGCAGACGGGGAGCGATCAGTTAGTCCGGCAACTTCGGATGTGGTGCCGGCCGCGGCATCCGTGGCGGCGTTGTCGCCGGCCGCGGGCCCAGACGCTCCGGATCTCCTGGTAACCGCGACGCCGTATCTTCCGGCGATCTCGGCCGGTGCGGAGATGTTCGCGCCAGCTGGCGCGGCGGCGGTTGAGGTAGCCGCGGTTGACGTTGCCGGGGCCAGAGACGCGCTCGTCCCCGCCACCGCGACGGCTGTCGTAGTGGCGGCGGTCGTAACGGCGGCGGTCGTTGTAGCGGCGGCTGCGGCGGAGGGCGACGCCGACGCAGTCCCGGCCGCTCCGGATGCCGAGACCACCTGTGAAGCGGCAGCGACCGCTCCAACTGCCTCGAGAGGCGTGCCGTCCGACGTGCCGGATGAGGCGGCCGAATCGGATAGCGCAGTCGTCGGCGGCGTGGAAACCGCCGCGGCCGCCGACGTGGATGCCGAGCCGTCTGCGCCTTGGGCTGCATGGGGTCGTTTCGCAGCGCTCCCGGAGTCATTCTTGAGTCGGGCGATTCTCGAGGCGGCCTTCGTCGACAGCTTCGACGAGTCGCTGCTCACGTTCTGGTCTGCGACCGCCGGATGCATCACTCCCGCCACGCTCCCGGTTGTGGCGGACGAGTCGGACTTATCGGCTACCGACGACACTCCCAGGCCGGGATGCGTGGCGTCGTCTCGAGACAACGCCTTCCAGATCTGCGCCGATTTGGAGACCTGCGTGGCCTTGGCGGATCCCGCATCGCCAGTCGATCGTGTCGACTGGGCCTCGGCAAATGCGTCGCTGAAGCTCAATTCATCCGGCCCAGCGGGCACGTTGATCTGGCCGGGAATCGGCGTCACGCCTGGTCCGAGAGTCACGTTGGCGTTGAGACCGGCCATTTCTAGTGCCCTCCAAGGACGTCGTAGAGCATTGCGAACTTGCCCGAGATCAGTCGGGAGTCCGCCTCGTACTTGATCTGCGTCTGAGTCAAAGACGTCATTTCCGTTTCGAGGTCGACCTGGTTGCCGTCCTGTCGAGTGTTTTCGCTTGTGGTCGATGCGTTTGCCGAGGAAGTGCTGCCAAGCGACCCACTCAGTGAGAAGTGCCGCGGGTCGGTCGTCTCCATGGCGGCGTCGGCGGAGGGCCCGGCGGAAGGGGGGAGAGCCGTGCTCGTGTCTCCGTTCATCGAAGCCAGCTCAGACTGCAGCGCCGATTCGAAGTCGACCGTCTGGGGTTGGTAGTTGGGCGTATCGATGTTGGCCAGGTTGGACGAGATCGCCGCCTGCTCACTGGTCAAGCCATCCAGGGCATGGGTGAGGATGGACATCGTGGGATCGATCAGGCCGCTCATGATTTCGTTCCTTGATAGCTGGACCAGGTCCTAAGGATCTTCGCGACATAGCCCTTTTTGCTATTGGGGACTGCACCGAGACGGTGGACGGCCCCGGCGCCGGCGTTGTATGCCGCCAACGCCCTGTCGACGCGCCCAAAGTTCCGCATCTGCTTGGCCAGGTACTTGGCTCCGCCGTCGAGGTTCTGTTGCGCATCCCAGGGATTCGAAACACCCAGGGAGGCGGCGGTACGGGGCATCAGCTGGGTCAAGCCCTCGGCGCCGCACTTCGAATGGGAGTTGACGTGGAAGCTCGATTCGGCCTTCACGAGGCCGGCCAGCAAGGACGGGTCGATACCCGCGGATATGGCCGCGGCGCGGATCTGGGATGCGTACGGAATCCGCGAGGACGAGGCGTCGAACTTGGCGAGGACCTCGGCCGTGTCCGCCTTGACGAGTTTGTTCGGGTCAGCCGGATCCGGCGACATCAGTGTTGCCGGCATGACCGTGTAGAGGTTCGCGGTCGTGGCGTAAGCCGCGGATGCGCTCATCACGGCCGGCTTGTAGGCCCAGGAGGGCAACGACGACGAACCGGAGGAGCCGGTAGAGGCGGTCCCGGGCAGCTGCCCCGACGCCAGATACGGGGTCGGATCGATGGCTTTGCCCGTACTCGAGTAGAGCGTGAAGTGGAGGTGCGGACCGGTCGTGACGCCGGTCATGCCGATCTTGCCGATCTGCTGTCCCTCGGCAACCGTGTCGCCGACCTTGACGTCCAGCGATGGATCGAGATGGCCGTAGAGCGTCGTGCAGCCGTCGGCGTGGCGGATCTTGACGATGATGGCGCCGTCGGACTCCTTGCCGGCCGCTATGACCGTGCCCGCGGCCACGGCATGGACCGGCGTGCCCAGTCTGGCCGCCAGGTCTATGCCGTTGTGGTAATGAGCGTAGTGGACGCCGTTGACCGTTGCGGAAGGCTCGAGCTTCTCATTGGTCGGCCCGAAGGCCTGGGTTTCGCGCGCGCCGGACACCGGCGACATCATTCGTCCGCCCAACGTCCACTTCGACGCCGTCGAATTCGAAGGCTGCGTCGCGGAGGTTGTCTCGGTCATGCCGGTGAGCAAACCCGAGAAGTCCTGACCGCTGACGACGCCTGAGGTGTCACTTGACATGCCGAGGCTCCCGACCCACGACGGATCGAGACTGCGAACGAGCGAGTCGAGCTGGGAGATGCGGGCAATGCAGTCCGTGTAGCTCACGGCCGATTCCTGGCGACGCGAATCGCGTGCTGCGTGGATGCGATTTCGGCCATGGCGAGGGTGTCCTGATGCTCCGTCTCGCGCCGCTCCGCCATCAGGAAGCGATCGCGGAGCCGCTCCACGACCTCGCGCTGGCGAGTGGCTTCGGCCAGAACGCGGCGGGCTTCGAAGAGGGCATCGGCCGCCCGTGCGAGGCGCTCCTGAGCGGCCACGATGGCTCGCTGCGCGGTGGCAACGGCGAAGACGGCACTCTGCAGCTGACCGCCGTCGGACGTCCCGCCCTGCAGATCGGACAGCCAATGCAACTCCTGTCCGGCCCGCTTCTGCGCGGCTTCGACCAGGGCCACGGCACGCTGGTGAGCGTCGAGGGCATGGCCCAATTCGATGCGCGCGGTCTCCTCGCCCATCTCGCGAAGGCGGAGCACGATGCCAAGACGGAAGCGGTTGCTCATCACTGGCTTTCAGTACGGAATATCGACGCTGAGGAACCGGCCGGCCGCGCCGGGGGCAACTGCTGACCGCCGGCTTGAGCCGGCTGCCCGACCTGACCGGCGCCCGCTTCATTGGGTCGGGCACTGCTCAAACCAGCACCTGCACCGAGAAGATGGGGGGCGTTGAGAACGCCCGTCGCCTCCATGGCCGCTCGTGCCACGACTATGTCGGATGTTTCCTCGAGTTCCTGGCAGAGGAAACCTTCCAGGGCGGGTCTCAGGGCTATGGCCTCATCGATCGCCGGGTTGGAGCCGTGCGCGTAGGCGCCCACTTCGATCAGGTCCCGGGCGCCTTCGTACTCGGCCAGAGCGGCTCTGACCGCACCCGCCGTGCGCAGGTGGTTCTTGTCGACCACGGCCGGCATTGCTCGCGAAACTGAGGCCAGGACATCGATGGCCGGGTAGTGGTTCCGCTCGGCGAGAGAGCGAGACAGGACGATATGGCCGTCGAGGATCGATCGAACGGTATCGGCCACGGGTTCCGTCATGTCATCGCCTTCGACGAGAACCGTGAAGAAGCCGGTGATCGTGCCGTATTCGGTGTTGCCGGCGCGTTCGAGCAGCCGCGGCAGCATCGAGAATACCGACGGCGGATAGCCCCGCAACGCCGGGGGCTCCCCTGCTCCAAGGCCGATCTCGCGCTGGGCCATCGCCAGGCGAGTCACCGAATCCATCATGAAGAGAACGTCCTTGCCGTCGTCTCGGAAGGACTCGGCGATGGCCGTGGCGATCTCGGCCGCCTTGAGGCGCAGCAGGGCCGGTTGGTCTGACGTTGCGACGACCACGACCGACCGGGCCAGGCCCTCAGGTCCGAGTTGCTCGTCGATGAACTCCTGGACCTCGCGACCACGCTCGCCGATCAGGGCGATCACGTTGACGTTGGACGAAGCGTGGCGGGCGATCATCGCCAGCAGCGTGGACTTGCCCACGCCGGAGCCGGCGAAGATGCCGAGGCGCTGACCCTTGCCGGCCGAGAGCAGGCCGTCCAGGGCGCGCACGCCGGTTGAGATCGGGGTGGAGATACGGGCCCGACCGAGTGGATGCGGGGCTGCTCCGGTAACGACGCGATACTCGGCGCGGAGAGGACCCTGACCGTCGAGCGGCCGCCCGAAACCGTCGAGGACGCGGCCGAGGACGGCCGGCCCGATCGGAACGCGGAACTGCTGCTCGCGGAGCCTGACCGCGGATCCGGGTCGCACGCCGGATAGGTCGCCGAACGGGACAAGGGTCACCAGACCATCTCGGAAGCCCACGACTTCGGCACTGACCATGCCCTCGGGCTCCAGGTCAATCCAGCAGATCGATCCAAGCTGCAGGATGAGACCGGCGGCCTCGACCGTCGTGCCCACGACCCTGACCACTTCGCCGGTGGCCTGGAAGAGCGGCGCGACTTCGGCCGCTTCCACCAGATGACGGAGCAACGGCGAGGCGACCGAGTCGTCGATCGCGAGGTGGCTTCGTCCGCGACGCTTGGTCAGCATCGCATTCGCGCTCCGCTCCTCCGCGCCGGTCATGCGACTTCCTCATCGACGGTGCCGCGGGCGAGACCGGGGATGGCTCTGTCGAGAGCGATGCCGATCTCCTCGAGCTGAGCTTCGAGACCGGCCTCCACGAAGCCGTGCTCGTAGCGCAGCGTGCAGCCGCCGACAGGCAGGGTGGGATCGCCTTGGAAGGTCCACTTCTTACCCAGATAGGCGCGGCCGTGGAGAGCCTCCCAGGCTTCCGCGACCGGCTCGACGGCACTCGGATTCAAGAGAACGTGAGCCTCGGGCGAGCCGTTGATCGTGCTGACCGCGGCCTCGAGTGAGGCGCAGAGCAGGCTTGGGTCGACCCGGACTTCGTGCTGGATGATGCGTTTCGCTACCGAAAGAGCGAGTTCGGCGATCGAGTGGGCGATCTCTGAAGTCCGTTCCGGCGCGACCGCCTCGACCTTCTCAGCCATGGCGCTCGCGGCATCGACGGCAGCTCTGAGCTCGGCCTCGGCCCGAGCCCGGCCCATCTCATAGCCACGCTGCTCGGCTTCGCGCTGGATCCGCTGGGCCTCTTCGGCGAGGACGAACTGGTCGACGCCCGCGGGAGCGACCGGAGCCGGCACCCCGCTCGGCGCCTGGGCGGAGCCGCCCTGGCCGGTTCTCCGACCGCCTGCGTGGCTCTGACCCCGCAAGACCGTTGCCGAATCGAGCGTCGCGGCAGCCGTCGACGCAATCGGTGCAGCCGTGGTTGTGTCGGGGGCCAGTCCGGCGGTCTCGCCGTCGGTTCGGATGAGGCGCCAGTTAGACGAAGGCATCTTCCGTGCCTCCGCGGTTGATCGTGATCTCGTCGTTGTCTTCGAGCTTCTTGATAGAGTCGATGATTCGCTGCTGCGACTCCTCGACCGCCTTCATGCGGACCTGGCCTGCCAGGCTCATCTCTTCGCGCAGCATCTCGGCCGCGCGCTGGGACATGTTCTGGAAGAACTTGAGTCGCAGCTGTTCGGTGGCCGGTCGGAGGGCGAGGGCCATGTCCTTGGCGTCAAGCTCGCGAATGACACGCTGCATGGCGCGGTCGTCGAGGAGGACGATATCGTCGAAGACGAACATGAAGCGCCGGACTTCGTCGGCCAGTTGCGCGTCCTGCTCGCCGAGAGCGGTGAGGATCTGGCGCTCGTTAGTTCGACCGACCTGGTTGAGGACGTGGGCGAGAGGCCTCGTGCCTCCGACCGAAGTCACTTCGGTCACCACTGAGGAGAGCTTGCGACGGAGCCCTTCCTCGACGATCTCGACGGCTTCAGGTGTGATCTGCTCTGTAAGCGCAATGCGCTTGGCTACCTCGACCTGAATCGGGGCATCGAACTGGGTGAGGATCTTAGCCGCGGCCCGAGGATCCAGATGCGCCAGGACGATGGCTATCGTCTGGGGATGTTCCTCGGACAGGAGGCCGGCGGCTTGTGTCGGCTCGATATCGCGCATGAAGTCGAACGGGATGATCTGCTGAGCCTGATGGACGCGGTCCAGCAGCTCACGGGCCTTGCTCTGGCCGAAGGCCTGGGCGAACAACTCGACGGCGTAGTTCTCGCCGCCCGGCAGGACGCCGGCGTGGGCAAAGAGGCCGGCATAAGCTTCTTCCAGGATTGCATCTCGCGTCCCCGAGTCGACGGCCGGCATGCGCATCAGCTCGAGAGCGACTCGATCCAGGGCCTCCGGCGGAAGTCGTGCCAACAGCTTGGCCGACGCCTCTGTGCCGAGCGTGATCAGGAGTGCGGCAGCCTTGCGCGGTCCGCTGAGAGATAGCGCTGAGGCTTCGCTGCTCATCGACGGCTACCTTCTTCGCGCAGCCAGCCGTGCATCAGTCCCACCAGGGCGTCCGGCCGCTCGTCGGCGACCATGCGGAGGCGCTCCTGGATGCGAGCCTGGGGAGTCGCGCTGGGGACGTCGGCGGCTGGAGGCGCGTCGGCGGCGGCGGTAGTGGCGGGAATGCCCGCCCGATTCGGAACCTGCCCGAAGGCCTGGGGAACGGGGCCGGGGCCGAGATCGTAGACGCTCTCGTCCGCCTTGCGGCGAAGGGCGCCCATGTTCATCCAAAAGAGAAGCAGCATCACCAGAGCCAGGCCGGCCCCGATGATCGTCCCGCTCATGTCGCCGACGGTCTTGACCACATCCGGCGTGGACCCGGCGGCAGAGGCGGCCGAAACGGTCGCAGCCGACGGCTGGGCGGCGAACGTGATCGCCTGAACGGCCACGACGTCGCCACGCGACGCGTCCGCGCCAATGGCCGCGGCAATGCTCGTCTGGAGCACGTCCGCGGACAGGGTGCCCATCGCGCTCTTATCCACGAACACGGCCACGGACAGCTTCTTGACCACGCCCGGCTGGGTCACGACGTGCTGGATCGTGGTGGAGTTGCTGTAGTTGACCGTCGTCTCGACGTGCGTGTAGCCAGATCCGTTGTCGGTGGCCGCCGCGGCTGCGGCCGTGGTTGGAGCAGGGGTGGCGGTCGCGGTCGTGGTGGCGGTCGCGGCGGGGCTGGCGGCTGCGGAAGGAGTTGCCGTAGGCGCTGCCGTGGGGCTCGTCGTCGTAGACGCCTTCTCGCACACGCCCGGATAGGACGGCACGCCCGATACGTTCGAGTTCGTCCCGGCGATGCCGCAAGCACCGGCCGACGAGGTGGACCCGTACGATTCGATGATCTGATGGATGCTCACCGGCGGGTTGCTGCCGGCAGCGGCGTAGGTCGTGATGTTCTGCTCGACCTGGCTCGTGTCGACGTCTGCCGAGACCGCCACCGAGGCGTGGTTCGGGCCCAGGGCCGCATCCAGCAAGGTGTCGATCTTGGACTTGGTCTGCTGCTCGACAAGGCCCTTCGCCTGAGCGGCGGCGCTGTCGACGGAGCTCGTCGACCCGGCCAGGGTGTGACCCTGATCGTCCGTCACGACTACGTTGTCGGCGCTCAAGCCCTGTACGGACTTTGAGATGGTGTTGACGATGGCTTCGACCAGATTTGTCGATGGGGTCGCGTTGCCGCTCATGGCCAGAACGACTGCGGCGCTGGCCGGAGTGTCCTCTGATGACAGCGCTCCGGTTTGGGCCAGGACGATGGAGACGCGGGCGCTGGCGACTCCGTTCATGCCCTGGATCGTCTTTGTGAGTTCGCCTTCCAGGGCTCGCTGGTAGGTCACCGTCTGGTCGAACGCGGACTGGCCGAAGCCCTGGTTGTCGAAGAGGGTCCAGCCCTGGGTGTCGCTGCCGGTGCCGGTGGTGATCCCGGCGCTGCCGACCGCGATCTTGGCATCACCGAGGGAGTCGACCGGAACTTCGATCGTGGTGCCGGCGTCGGCGACCTGATATCCGATATTGGCGGCCCGCAGGGCGGATTCGATCGAGGCGGCATCCGCGGCCGAGACGTTCGTGAAAGCGGGTGTGTAGTCGGGCTTGCTGGCGAACATCACGAGAACGGCGATCATCGCGGCGGCCGCGATCGCGGCACCGATGATGCCGATGCGCTGCGTGATCGGGATCTGCTTTAGGACCGCCTGGACCTGCTCGTTCATCGATCAGTCGCCCCTATACCTGGGTCCGCATGATTTCCTGATAGGCCTCGAGCAACTTGTCCCGGACGTCGGTAGCGGCCTTGAGGCTCACCGACGCCGACTCCATCTGGAGCATCACGGTGTGGAGGTCGGCCGAGCCGCCGGCGGCGAAGTCAGCCATCGACGAATCCGCCGAGGTGACTTGTGAGTTCAGCTGGCCGAACGCGTCGCTGAGTGAGTTGAGGAACGAGTCGCCCGACGCCTGGGTTCCGCTGGCGCTGCCGTCCACGGCGCCGGCGCCGTTTGCGATGCCAGCTCCGGAGACGCTGTTGACCTGGCTTGTGCCCGAGATACCGGAGACACCGGAGACACCGGAGATTGAGGAGATGCCGCTGATTGCGTTCATCGCTCGCCTATGCCTTGCCGAGATCGATGGCGTCGAGGGCTTGCTGCTTGGCAGCCTGGGCCGCCGTCGCGTTGATCTGATACGACCGCGCGGCGCCCATCATGTCGGCCATCTCCGAGGCGATGTCCACGTTCGGATACGTCACGAAGCCACTAGCGTCCGCATCGGGGCTGCTGGGGTCGTAGGTCCGCACGTTGGCCGCGTTCGAATTGACGATCGCGATCGCCGACACGCCCTGAGCCGCGCTCTCCGGTCCCATCTGCTGGGCCTGGAAGACCACTTCTTCCGCCTCGTAGGGCTGGCTCGCCTGGCCGTTCTGGGTTCGGGTCGTCTGAGCGTTGGCGATGTTGCTCGCGGCGACATCCATCCTCAGGCGCTCGGCCGTGAGGCCGGAGGCGGCAATGCGGATCGTGTCGAAAACTGACATTCGATGCTTCCTCGATCAGTCCGGTCGGGCTCGCCCGGGTCGATTCGATTTCTCAAGATTCCGGGAAACCGTCCGCATCTTCGGTCGGCACAGGGCCGCCCGGTATCGGGGTCCACCCTCGGACCCGGCTTCGTTGGTACGGCCCTCTCGGAGACGAGCGGACCTCCCCGGCTGGACCCTCCTGGCAGACCCCCCTTCCGAGCCACGTACGTCGCTGCCCTCGTTCCGGGCGGACGCCTGCGTCACTTGGGTGTTGCGAAGTCGCTCGGCCGGGCCGCGGGGCCATACACTGGCGCTACTTATGGAAGAGCGATCTTTGGGCAGGCATCTGGCGGGCGCCGAGCTGTGGGCGCGCGTCGATGCCGTCGCCGGCGGGGAAGAATGCGCGGCGTCCGAAGCCGGCGACGGCACGCGACGGCCACGCGTGGCGCTGGTCGCCGGCTGGGAGGACGGCGAGCCGTTCTGCGCCACGATTTGCTCTACCGACGTGGGTCTGCAGTTCTGTCGCCGCTGCCCCGAGGAACTCGCCGAGCGCGTCCTTGAGACGGGCCGGGCGAGTCGCGGGAAGTGCCGGGCCGGTGCCAGATTGATCGGCTTTCCCGCCCCGCGCGGATCCCGGACAACGGTGGCCATCCTGCGTGTAGGGCCGCCGTCGCAGCGAGACGCCGCCGCGGTCGCCGACAAGACGCGGGTGGCGCCCGGAGCCCTCCGACGCGCGGCGCGTCAGACCCCATCACAGGAGCCCCGAGCGGCGCTGGCCGCAGCCCGCATCCTGCGCGACCCCGCCCAGCTGTTCGAGTGGCAGGTTCAGCAGCGCGCTCGCGGCTCTGACAGGCGACGCACGGCGACCGCGGCGCTCGCCCAAATGGTCGCCACGAGTGAGGAGTTCTACGAGCTGTACCGTGACGCCCAACGGCAGCGGCGGGAACTGGAACGCAATCAGCACCGCCTGGACCGCCTCGCCCGCCAAACGCTCCGGGCGAGCGACATGGAACGGGCCCGCATTGCCCATCAGATCCACGACACCGCGGCCCAGTCGATGGTCAGTGCGTTCCGGTTCCTCGACGCCGCGAGGGCATATGCCAGCAGCCACCCGGGCGAGTCGATCGACCAGTACCTCGAGAACGCCTCGGAGCGGTTGGTCACCGCCATCAAGGAAGTCCGGGCGGTGCTGAATGATCTGGTGCCACCGGGCCTCGAAGAGCTAGGTCTCGGCCAGGCCATCGAGCGCCGGCTGAAGTCACTGGCCGTCGAGTCGGGGATGGACATGGCCATCGAAGGCGAACTGCCGAGACTCGACGATTGGGTCGAGCAAGCCCTGTACGGCATGACTACCGAGGCGCTCACCAACGCCGTCCACCATTCGAGCGCCCAGCATGTCCGAGCCGACCTGCGAGTGACCAAGGGCCGGGCCGTGATCACGATCTCGGACGACGGCCAGGGCTTCGATCCGGCCGCGGCGGAGCGCCGCCGTCAGGGTGGAGGCCTCGGTCTGCTGGGCATCGCCCGGCAAGCGCGCTGGCTCGGAGGTGCAGCGTCCGTGCGCAGTTCGATCGGCAGTGGCACCCTTGTGAGGATCTCCATACCGATCGCCCGACACGCGGGCACTCGGGACGGATACCCTGGACCGGGCAGCGATGCTGCTGCCGGAGGACGGAACGGAGAATCGAAGCCGTGAACGAGCACACGCGAGTCCTGCTCATCGACGACCACGAGATGGCTCGCCGCGGCCTGCGGGCGATGCTTTCCGCTGCCGACTGGATCGAAGTGATCGGCGAAGGCGACGCCTGCGAGTCGGGCTTGAAGCTGGCCGAGGAGCTCCAGCCTGACGTCGTTCTTCTCGACATTCGCATGCCCGGTCTGGACGGGCTGGCCTGCCTGGAGCGGCTTAAGGCGCGCTTCCCTCAGATCGCGGTCGTCATCGTGACGCTCTACGACGACCGTCGATACGTTCTCGAAGCGATCCGTCGCGGCGCCGCGGGCTATCTGCTCAAGGACGCCAGCACGGCCGAGGTGATCGCGACTCTCCACAACGTCGCAAACGGCCAGCTGGCCGTCGAGCCGCAATTGCTGAGGGAGGCTCTGGCGACGCGAGATAGCGCGCCGCCCGCCGGTGAGTCGGCCCGCCAGCGCGCCGAGCAATACGCCCTGACGCCCCGCGAGCACGACGTCCTGCTCCTCGTCGCTGAGGGCATGACGAACAAAGAGATCGGCGGTCGCCTGTCCATCACCGAAGACACGGTCAAGAAGCACGTCCAGAACATCATCTGGAAGCTGCGCGCCGCGGACCGCACGCAGGCGGCGATCATGGCCCTCAAGTTGGGCCTCCTGGAGACTCCGACGTCCTAGTCGCCGCGGCTCTCCGATCGCCCGGTAGCGCCCGATACTGCCTCCGCTGGCATGAAACGGTGGCCGCGAGCAACAGAAACGGTAAAAACCCTGTCAGGGAGAACCCCTAAAGCGTCAAGTTGGCCTGCCGTCCACCGATTCCCCAATTACTCAGATGGCAACCAACGACCTTCTCCCAACGGCAGTCGTCGCCACCGGAACTGCTCCGGCGGCGGTCCCTCAGGTGAGCCCTGTGCCCGTCGCAGCCCTGCCGGACCGCTTCGCCAAGCAGGCCGGTCCCGACGTGACCTACAAAGGGCCGGACGGGCTGACTGAAGCGTACGCGGTCTTCCAGATCGATCCCGAGAGCAAACAGCTCCGGGTAACGGTGGTCGACGCGCAGGGTCAGGTCCTGCGAGTCATTCCGCCACGCTCAGTCTCCGAAATGATGGAGGCGATGGGCCGCTACCGGGGCTAGCTCGGCAGCCGCGCCCGCCTTCTATTTCCAGCCCTGATTTCGCTTGCCCGCTGGGTCGGCCCATGTTCGACACGAACGCCGAGTCTGACCTGCATTCCTGGCGACCGAACCGGAGCCCGCTCAAGTCGAACCCCATTCCCGCCGATCCCCCGACTGGATTGCGCCTGTCCAGCCACGCGGCGACCGGCGCTTGAAGATGCCGGCAGCCACTCGGGCACCACGTGTCAAGGAATTCCAACACTATGACGCTCACCCTCTCAGAAGCAGGTCAGAACGTCGTCGCAGGGACCTTCGGCAAGGCGATGAAACGCGCCGGCGAGGCCCTTGGGTCGATGAGCGGTCAGATCATAGAAGTCCAGACGCCGATGCTCAAGCGCTGCTCCGCGGCCGACGTCCTGGCGATGGCGGGCGGCCCCGAGTCGGTGGTGCTGGCGGTCTATGTCGGCATCAACGGCTCGCTCGAGGGCCACGCTCTGCTTCTCTTCTCCCCCGCCGATGCGCATCGACTGGCCGCGATCCTGCTGGCCGGACTGCTCGGGCCGGGCGAGCTGCCGATGGAAGAATCGGCCGACGTCCTCAACTACGACGAACTGGAGCTCTCGGCTCTGCAGGAGGCGGGCAACGTCACGATCTCCGCCTTCCTCAACGAGCTCGGAACTCATCTGCACGAGCCCGTCATGCCTACGCCACCGCAAGTGGTGATCGAGATGGCAGGAGCCGTTCTCGACGCGGTTCTGCTGGACCTGGTCAACGACGGTGATCAAGTGCTTGCCGCCAAGACCACCTTCAGCGAGGGCGGTCGAGATATCGATGGCTCGCTCTTCGTCCTGCCTCGCGCCGACAGCCTCCGGGTCCTTCTGGATGCTCTTGGAGCGATCGGGCTATGACCCTGACTGAGAGCCCGAGCCTCCTGGTAGCCGGCATAGGTGAGATGGTCCTGAGCTCCAGCCCGGACGCCCACCTGGTTGCGTACGGCTTGGGCTCCTGCATCGCTCTGGCCGTCTGGGACCCTCGGACCAAGGTTGGGGGTCTGGCTCACTTCATGTTGCCGAATGGGCCCGCCAACAGCGGCAGCCCGGTCAAGTTCATCGACACCGGCCTCGACGAATTTCTGCACGCCGTTGAGGCCAAGGGCGCGGTGCTGGGCCGATGCATCTTCAAGGCGGCCGGCGCGGCGGCGATGCTGACGGTTGGCGGCGGTCTGGCGATCGGAAAGCGCAACGCCGAGGCGATGGACGCCGCCCTCAAAGAAAGAGGCCATTCTCTCGTCGCCACGGCACTTGGTGGAAATGCCGGTCGAACGGTTCAACTTGAAGTGGCCGACGGCCGATTTCTCATCAAGAGCTTGTCTTCTGTTTCTGAGTTGTAGCCCATTTAGTAGGAGTACCGACGATGGCAAAGATCCTCGTCGTGGACGACGCGGCCTTCATGCGTCTGCGGGCGGCCAAGTTGCTCGTCGAGGCTGGCCATCAAGTCCTCGAAGCCGAGAACGGGCGACTGGCCGTTGAGACGTACCTTCGCGAGCGACCCGACTGCGTTCTCATGGACATCACGATGCCCGAGATGGACGGCCTGGAAGCGCTGGCGGAGATACGTTCCAAGGACCCGCACGCGCGCATCGCAATGCTGACCGCAATGGGCCAGCAGGCGATCGTCATGGATGCGATCAAGCGCGGTGCCCGCGACTTCGTCGTGAAGCCGTTCGCTCCCGATCGCGTCCTGGCAGCTGTCAACAAGCTCCTGGCGGCCTAGCCGCGGTCGCCGGCCGTTGAGGCTCGGGCATCGAACCGAAGCCTGAGCTGCCGGCCCCGACACCAGAGAGAGTCGGAGTTGACGATGGCCCCCATCCGCGTCCTGATCGTTGACGACTCGGCGTTCATGCGCCACGCCCTGGGCAGGCTCCTGACCGAGACGCCGGGCATCGAGGTCGTAGGGTCGGCGTCCAACGGTGAAGACGGTCTTGTCGCCGCACAAGATCTCCATCCCGATGTGATAACCCTCGACGTCGAGATGCCCGTCCTGAACGGTCTCGAGATGCTGCGGCGACTCATGGTCCAAACGCCGACGCGCGTCGTCATGCTTTCGAGCCTGACCACGGCCAACGCCCAGACGACGCTCGACGCCCTCGAGTTCGGCGCCATCGACTTCGTCCCCAAGCCCTCCGGCTCGCTGTCGATAGACATCGGCCGGGTGGGCGACGATCTGGTCGCGAAGATTCGAGCCGCCGCCACCATGTCTGAAGTGGCCTTCCTCCGCCACCGCCAGATCGCCGCGATGAACGTGACACTCGCCGACAACGCAGCCGCCAAGGCTGCCGCCCGGACTACCACGACCGCGGAAGGCGGCACGATCGGATCGAGCGGCGCCACAGACACATCACTCGGCCGCGTCGGAAGGGAGGTCGCGGCCCGCCAGGTGATCTATGCCACGCCTCCTCGCGTCCCCAGGCCTCCCCGGAATGGACCCCGGGTCGCGGCCGAGAGGCTCGTGGTAGTGGCCTCGTCCACCGGCGGACCGAGCGCGCTCCACGCCTACATCAAGGGGCTGCCCGAGCAACTTGGCGCCGCCATGGCGATCGTCCAGCACATGCCACCCGGCTTCACCGCCTCTCTGGCGGCCCGGCTGGACGCCGCCGGCAATCTGCGCTGCAGCGAGGCCGCCGTCGACGATGTCCTGGTCGAGGACGAGATCCTCGTCGCTCCTGGCGACCGACACATGATCTGCTCCACTACCGGGCACATCCAGCTGGTCCGCTTGCCGGCCGTCAACGGCGTCCGACCCGCCGCCGACGTCACTCTCCAGGCCGTCGCACCTATCTGGCGGCAGCGCTTGTTGTGCGTCGTCCTGACGGGCATGGGCGTCGATGCCCGCGAGGGCTGCCGCGCCGTCAAACAGCACGGCGGCACCGTCATCTCCCAGGACGCCGCCACGGCGACGATCTATGGCATGCCGGCGGCCGTCGCCGAAGCCGGACTCACCGACATGGTCCTGCCTCTGCATCAGATCGCGGCGGCCGTGACCAGCTGGTGCCGCACCGGCCGACTCGATGCCACCGGGACGGGCGATGGACCGGATCAGCTCCACTCCACGCCCGAACGAAGGGAGTTGGCATCCTGACTCGTGGGATCAGGATCCACCCGACTCACATAGTGCCCGCAGGCACCGATACCTACGACAAGAACCCGCAGCCGGACCGCGTCCGGCCCGTGATGTAAGGAGCAGTATCCCGTGGCCGAGAAGCAAGTGTCCGGAACCACTGGTCGGACAGGTGAACTCCAGATCGTCGTCTGCGAACTCGCCGACGAGCACTACGGCCTTGACATTGCCAAGGTCTTCGAAATCATCCGCCACCAGCCGATCACGCCTGTCCCTCGCGCCCCTCGGTTCGTCAAGGGCGTAATCAACCTTCGCGGCCGCATCATCCCCGTCGTCGACCTGCGCGGCCGATTCGGGATGGACGAAGTCGAGCCCACGAAGGAGACCCGCATCGTGGTCGCGGAGACTTCCTCGACCCGAGTCGGGCTCATCGTCGACAGTGTCTCCGAGGTGCTGCTCCTGCCCGTGGACGCCGTCGAAACCACGCCCGGAGTCGCCTCGGGAGCCGACGCGGATTATCTGCGCGGCATCGCCAAGCTCGGCGACCGGCTGGTCCTTCTCCTCGAGTTGGACGGCCTATTCGGCATCGAGGACCAGACTGCCCTAGCCGGAGCCGCGTAACCATGAGAGTCCAAATCGTCAATCGCTACGTTCAATCCGCGCTGACGGTCATCTCCAAGGAGACGCAGCTTCCGGTCCAGCGCGGCGGCTTGCTGCTCGAAGGCAATCCGTACACCACCGAAGACGTCACGGCGGTCATCGGAGTGAGCGGTCAGTTGTCCGGCTCGATCTACCTGTCGATGTCGGAAACGGTCGCGCTCAAGCTGATCGGGTCGATCATCGGCCAGGAGACCGCGGAGCTCGATGAACTCGGGCAAAGCGGCATCGCCGAAATCGCCAACGTGATCGCCGGGACCGCCGGCATCGGCCTCGCCGAAGAGGGCATCGAGACGATCATCAACCCGCCGCTCGTCCTCGTGGGTCGGGGCGCGCGCCTGTCCACCGTCGAGATCCAGCGGCTGGTCGTGCCGCTCACCACCGCTTTTGGCGACGTCAAGCTTCACGTCGCCCTGAGAGAGGCCGCCTGAAATGCAGCTCGTCTTCGATCTGCAGCCGGGCGACGATCGTCTGTTCACGGACGAGTCCCTCGAACAGATCGAACGCATCGAGCAAGGTCTGCTCGTACTCGAGCACGAACTCGATGCGAACGTGGTCAACGAGGTCTTCCGCGCCGCGCATACGCTGAAAGGCTCCGCGGCGACTATCGGCCACCGCCGCATGGCCGAGCTGACGCACGCCATGGAAGACCTGTTCGGCGCATTTCGGAGCGGCACGCTGGTCGACGTCAAGCCCTTTGCCGACGTCCTGCTCCAGACCATCGACGTCCTCCGGGCACTGGTCGCCGAAGTCCAGGAAGGCGAGGTCCTGACGGACGCGCCCGAAGACTTGACCAGGCAACTGCGAGAACTGCTTTCGTCGGCCACGGCCACCGCGGCGGCACGCTCCACCGCCCCCAAACCGGCCCCGAGACCAGCCCCGGCACCGGTCCAGTTCCCTGCCGCTCATCAGAGCGCTCCGGCCGGTGAAGCCGGGGACCCGGCAACACCGACCGAGAAAGCCGCGGTCGAAGCTGAACAGGCTGCGGAACCAGTCGAGGAAGAGGGCGTCAGCAACGTCGCAGTCGCGCCGCTCATCCATCGCCTGCTGGTCGAGTCGCCGGGCGGATATGACCCGCGATCGATCATCGTTTGCCGTATAGATCCCATGAGCGAATGGCAGTCGGTGCGACTGCTGCAGTTGGTCCTCGAGGCCGACGAGACGGGCGATCTCGTGGCCTCCGCCCCGACCCGGGATGAGATCGAGTCCGGTCTCGGAACCACGCTCCTGGTCATGCTCGTCCGCGGCCGGCCTATCGATCTGCTCGATCTGCGCAGGCGCCTCTCGGCAATCGATGACGTCGTGAGCGTGGAAGCCGTCGCTGCTCCGCTCGGCACGGCCGATACCGAGATCGTAGCGGCGCCGCTGAGCGTCGAAGTGTACGGTCCCGAGGACGACGTGCCGCCCATGGGCGCTGCACGCACAGACGACGAGAGCACCGCCGGTCCGCCGAGTCCCGCCGAACGGCGCCAGGCCGATCTCGGCGCCGAGTCTCGCGGCCTGCCCCAGACTGACCGGATGACGGTGGCCGGCGATCGCCTCAAGGCGGCCCAGCAGACAATCCGCATCGACGTTACCCGTCTCGACGAACTGATGAACCTCGTCGGCGAGCTGGTCGTCCACAAGACGCGGCTCCAGCAGAGTGCCCAAGTTCTGGCCGTGAGACTCGGCGACGATCCGCTGGCCCGCCAGGCCGACGAAGACTCCCAGCAGTTCGCTCGCATCGCCGGCCAGCTCCAGGACCAGGTTACCGGGCTGCGCATGCTGCCCATCGAGACCGTCTTCAACCGCTTCCCACGAGTCGTCCGCGATATCGCCATGCGCCTGAACAAGGAAGTGCAGCTGATCATCGAGGGCAAGGAAACCGAGCTCGACCGGTCCGTCCTCGAAGAAGTCGGCGACCCGTTGGGCCATCTCGTGCGCAACGCCCTCGACCACGGCGTAGAGACGGCCGAGGAACGGCGCGCGCTGGGCAAGCCGCCGACGGGCACGGTCCGCTTGACCGCCCGTCACTCCGACGGCCGCATCCTCATCACCGTCGAAGACGACGGCCGGGGCATGGATCCGGCGGCACTGCGGCGCTCGGTGGTTGAGAAAGGTCTCATGACCCGCGAGGCCGCCGACCTGACGAGCGATTCGGACATGCTGAGAGTGATCTTTACGCCGGGCTTCTCGACCGCCAAGACCATCACCGAGGTCAGCGGCCGGGGCGTCGGCATGGACGTGGTCCGCAACAACATCGAGCGCTTGGGCGGCTGGGTTGACGTCAACAGCACTCCGGGACAGGGCACCCGCGTCTCGCTGTCGCTGCCGCTCACCCTGGCGATCATCGGCGCCCTGCTCGTAACGTCGGGCGCCCGCGTCTGCGCTCTGCCTCTCACCGGGGTCGTGGAGACGCTCCGTGTGGAGCCTCGGTCGTTCAGTCGCGTGCGCGGCCACAACGTCCTGACCCTGAGGGATCGGGTCATTCCGGTGGAACAGCTGGACAGCGCCCTTGGCGATCCGGCCCGGCCGCTCGCCACCAGTGCTCGCGGTTTCGTGAACCTGGTAGTGGTGCGATCCCGCGGCTCCGAGATGGCCCTGGCCGTGGACCAGTTCGTCGGCCAGCACGAGATCGTCCTGAAGTCGTTGAGCGACGTGACGGGCGAGCGAGCCGGTCTGGCCGGCGCCACGATCATGGCCGATGGTCAGGTCGGACTCGTCGTCGACATCAGCGCCTTGCTGGAGCGTTCCAACGCCAAGGCCGTCGCCGAAGCCGAGGCCGCCTCAGCGGCCATCAAGAAAGCGCGTCGCAAGGTCGCGTAGGGCGGCTCACTTCCGACCCTACCTCCGGCGAGTAGTTGTTCCGATCCGCCGGCTATGGCAACGTGGGCGCGATGGCCACCCCAATCAACGTCCTCGTCTACGGCTCGCTGGATGCCGGGAGCTGTGACGTGTTCCGCGTCGGGATGTACCGCGACCACCTGGCCGCCCTCGGCGTGACCGTCCGGCCTTGGACGGAACTCCGCGTCGACTTCGCCACGGGCTGGGAGAAGCGGCCTCAAGAGGCCCTCGACGCGGGCGCCTTCGAGGTCGACAGGACGGCGCTTGACTGGGCCGACGTAATCGTCTTCCGCCGCTACTACTTCACTACCGCGGCCTGCCTCGTCTGCGACACTGCCTCGCAATCGGAGGCGGAGATCGCCGAACACGGCCGCCTTACCGGGCACGCAACGAGGGGTCCGCTCGACCGATTACTGCGGCCGATCTGGCGACGCATCCTGCGCGACCCCGGCTGGCTCGATGGGCGGGCGATAGTCTACGAGACAGACGACGACGTCCTGGCGACTCCGCCATGGTCTGGCCATTCCGCCATTGCAGGCCTCGAATCGGATCTGGTCCGCTCCATGCTGGGGCGAGCCGACCTCGTGACCGTCTCCACTCCCCCACTCCAGAGGATAGCGGCACGGCACAACGACGCCGTCCGCTTGGTTCGCAATGCCATCGAACCGACCTGGTATGAGGGCGACCGCAGCGCGGCGAGTGTTGGCGCCACGGCTGGTGGCGCGACGAGTGTCGGCGCCACGGGACCCAGGGTCGCCTTCTACGGCGTCTCGAGTCGCATGCGCGATTACGCCGTCTGCCGCGAGGCCGTCGACGAGGTCGCCCGCACCGTGCCGGGCACGCGTCGAATCTGGTTGGGCGGCGACGACGACGCGGTGCGGGCGGTCGCGGATGAGGTCCACGGCTTCGAGCGCAGCGCCCCGGCCTTCGCCCGGCTGCTCGCCGAATCCAGGCCCGATATCGGTCTCGCCCCGGTGGTCGATGAACCGTTCAACAGGGCGCGCTCGGAGTTGCACTGGCTGGAGTACTCGATGACGGGCGCCGCCACGATCGCCTCGCGACTGATGGGCGGCGGACCGTACGACGTCATACGCGACGGAGTCGACGGCCTGACCGCCCGGAACCGGGCCCAGTGGCGGGACTCGCTGAAGAAGCTGGCCGGATCGCCAACGCTGCGGGCCGAGCTGGCCGGCCGCGCCCGTGAGCGAGTCCTGGCCGAGTATCGGGCCGTGGACCGCACGGCCGAGTGGGCCGATGCCTATCGCTGGGCCGCGGAACGAGCCGGCCGCGGCGCCGCCGCCGATCCCGCGCCGAAGTGACTCAGCCTGCCACCCTCATCACGTTGGCCACATCCAGGCCCTCGAGTCCCGCGGCCGCCGTCCCGTAGCCGCCCAGCAACTTGATGAACTCCTTGAGGAGTTCGTCACTGAATTGGCCTCGCATGGCCACTCTCATGATGTGGAGGGCGTCGAAGGCCGTAACGGGAGCCCGATATGGCCGCCGTGTCGTGAGGGCGTCGAAGGCGTCGACCACTCCAACGAGTTGCGAGTCGAGCGCGATTCCGGAAGCGAGGCGACCGGCCGGATAGCCCGAACCGTCGCAGCGTTCATGATGCTCGGCGACGATGTGGGCGTAGGCGGGCTGGTAGCCAAGCGCTCTGATGATCATGTCGTGGCCGGACTTCACGTGGGTCCGCATTACCTGCCATTCGGCCGAATCAAGCGCAGCCGGCTTGTCCAGGACGGAGCGCGGAACGCGGTTCTTGCCGATGTCGTGCAGAAGGCCGCCGCGAGCCACGTCCCTGATCGCATCGGCCGATCCAAACTTCATGAAGCGGGCCAGCACGATGCTGTAAACGGCCGTGTTGATTGCGTGGGTATGGGTGGCGAGGTGTTTCTGCATCGTCGCAACCATGGCCCAGACCATCTCCTCGTCGTCGAGCAGATGGAGAGTTATGGCGTCGATGGCTTGATGAGTGAGGATCAGGCCGTCGTGGTCCAGGGCGTGCTCTCTGGTGAATACCGGGCTCAGCACCTTAGCCACGATCGAGTAGGCCGTCTTGCTCCTCTCAACTGGGGTCATGCGCTGGTTGGCCAGGACGGTTGGTAACGCCGCGGCCAGGGCCCCCCGCAGGAGATCCGAATCGACGTCGCGTACGAGGAACGACATGCCGCGCTGGGCCCGACTTATGACTTTGCGCAGTTCGCCACCCTTCATCGCGTACAGCACCGGCCGGGGGCCGCGCCAGATGTACAGGTCGCAGGGCAACGTCGAGATGTCCGTCAGGACCCTGGCGGGTACTGGCTCGTATCCCGGTGGAGCCGGCGCGATGAGAGGGTTGCCCGACATGCACGGTCTCGCGGCACAAGAGTTATCAGTTAAGGTGTCGGTCCGTGCCGGAGGCCCTTGAGAGCGCGACCGGCCCATGCGACCCAAATTGCGGTCAACTCCCGGGCCTGAGCCGCCGATACCTATGGTGATGGATACCTCTGCCCGCCCAGATCGTCCCGCCATTCTGCCAACGTTCGCCCCCGTGCCGGACCTCGATCAGGCCGCCTACGACCGGATGGCCGACAGCGTCCGCAGTCTCCTGGGCATCGACCTGAGCCAGTACAAGCCGGCCCAGGTCTGGCGCAGGGTCAACGGTTTCGCCACGGCCAAGGGTCTGCCCGACCCGGACGCGTTGGTCGCGAAGGCGAAGCAGGATGCGGTGCTCAAGCAGGCCTTTCTCGACATGCTGACAATCAACGTCAGCGAGTTCTTCCGGAACCCGGAAGCCTGGGACATGCTCGTCGAGAAGTACCTCAAGCCAATGCTCCGGAGCCAGCCCACGGTCAGGATCTGGAGTGCCGGCTGCTCGCTCGGGTTCGAGCCGCTCACACTCTCCATGCTGGCTCATGAGATCGCTCCGAATGTTCCCGTCAAGATCCTCGCCACGGATCTCGATGAGACGATCCTCGCCCGAGCGCGCCAGGGCAGCTACACCGAAGCCCAGATGGCGGGCGTGTCGCCCGCTCGTCGAGCCCGCTTCTTCCGCCAGGTCGACAAGAATTGGCAGGCGACGCCGGAACTCCAGGCTCCCATCACGTGGCGCCGCCACGACCTGCTGCGCGATCCCTACCAGCAGCCGTTCGACCTGATCTGCTGCCGGAACGTTGTCATCTACTTCACGGAGACGGCCAAGACGGACCTCTACACCCGCTTCCGCGACTCGCTGCGGCCGGCCGGCATCCTGTTTCTTGGAGCGACCGAGTCCATTCCCAACGTGAGGTCTATCGGCCTCCTCCCGGCCGGATCGACCTTCTACCAGCGCCCCTGACACGGCCAGGTTTCGCTTCCCGGCACTGTGGACAAGCAGTGGAAACCGTGGAAATCTGAGCCGAGGATTGTGGGTCCTGTGCAATATGGTCCAAATGCCGCATGTCGCGGTACCCGGCCGTGGGCTACCCTCCCAACGCAATGACAAGTCCGACGCCTCTCCATCCGATGACGCCGCGATCGCCCTGCGTACTCATCGTCGACGACGATGAGTACGTCCACGGAGCCCTCGAGGCGGCCCTGCGAGGCCTTCGCGTCCACTTGCTGACCGCCCACACCGCCGGCGAGGGTGAGGAGCTGGCACTCCAGTATCGACCGCTGCTGGCTATCGTCGACGTAGGGCTGCCGGACAGGGATGGCTACCAGCTCACCGCTGACTTGCGTGGCGAGCCCACTCTCTCGGCGATGCGGATCCTGATCCTCACCGGCCAGTCGCCCGATGAAAACGCCGCCAATCACGCCGGGGCCAACGGCCTGATCCAGAAGCCGTTCCGGTTGCATCGCTTCCTCGATGTCGTCCGTGAACAGCTAGGCAACCGCGAGCACGATGACGTCCAGATGCCGGCGGTCTTTGCGCGAGGGGCCTGACCCCAGCTAAGGGTTCGGCTGAACTCAGTCGGCACTCAACGGTCCGCGCCGGCGGTAGACGACCTGTCCCACCCTTCCCATGCGAACCCCGGCGCCCATCATCCGGCGCCAGCGATTCCACTCCGGCGTCTCCTCGACTCGCCAACTCTCCTGGTCAAACTCGAAGAAGTCGAGTCTCGACGAATAGAGTGTCGCGCCTGGAATGACCGCGCCGGGCTCGGGCGGCCACGAGCCGATGAACTGAGGCGACCCGTCTGGCGAGTCCGATTCCGTGACGCCGTAGACAAGCTCCAGCCGGTGTTCGGTGGCCAGGGCCAGCAGGAGTTCGATGTGGTCGGGGGTGAACTCACCGTCGGCGCTCATGGGCGCCACCCACGCCCCACGGCCCGCCACGCCGTTGCCGGCCGCCACGAATAGGACCCTCGGGTCGCGGGCTGCAGGGACGGCGTCGATCGGACTCGAGGCGCCGCCCTCCCCAACCACTAGGATCTCGACGTTGTCGTACGTCTGGCATGTCGCAGACTGAAGAGCCCTCTCCAGAGCGGCCGGGCCGTCCTCGAAAACCCGCCCGTCCTCCAGACCGGTGATGAGGACGGTCACGAGCGGCCGCCGCGCGAAAGCCTCGTCATCGGTCCAGCAGACGTCGCGTCCGCCCCTGATGCCGGCCAGCGTCCGGGCTTCCTCGAGGACCCTCGCCCGCCACAGGCGTCGGTGAGCCAGGTTGGCCCGAACCTCGGCCTCTACCGCAAGTTCCGAAGGGACCGCGGCTGCCCCAGCCCGACCGCGGCTGGACAATCGCAGCGAGGCGATCCCGGCATGCTCGGCGGCCCAGCGGAATGCGTCCGCCCACTCGACGACGCGCTGCCTGACGTCGTATTCGGCAAGGACACGCTCCCGAGCGCGACCCGCCAGTTCGTGGCGCAGCGACGCAGATTCCGTCACGCGCCGGAGCTGCTCCCGCCACTCGGTCTTGTTGCGGGCGAGGAGTCCGTCAACGCCATCTCGAATGACGTCGTACGGGCCGCCGCCCATCGTTCGCGAGGCGACGGTCGCGGCCCCGACGAGCGAGTACTCCAGCCAGTGCAATTCGGAACGGCTGCGGCTGTATGGGTCCTGGCCGACCGGAGCGAGACCCACGCTGGGCCGGACCTCGGCCAGACGCCGAATGAATCCACGAACCTCGGATTCGTAGGGCAGGGCTTCGTCGACCACCGCCCGGACTGCCGGTTCCGTGGAACCCAGCCAGACGCGACGGACGCCGGCGGCGCTCGCCATCTCATCGACCGCCGCGCGGCAGACCGCATAGTCGTGGAGACGGGCGCCCGAGCCGTAGTAGAGGAAGGACTGAGACTCGGCCGGCCCGGCGGGCATGGACTCGTACCACTCCGGAACTACGGCATTCCGAATCACGCGCACGTTCGGGTTGTAGGCGCGGAGCCGCCCGGCCAGTGTCGGTGTGGCAACGGTGACCAGGTCGGCCCGCCGGGCGAATCGTTCAATCAGATCCCGGTCGCCGCTGAGTCGTCGATCGAATCCCAACCAGGGCTGCGGATCCAGGAGATCGTCGTCGAGTTCGTACACCATCGCCCTACCCTGCAGGACCGAACGATCCGCTTCGATCGCCTGCAGCAAGCCCCGCACGATCCGATCCCGGACGACCGGCTCGTGGCCTTCCGTCCGGCAGTGGTCGCGCACCGAAGTGGCATCGGCGGCGGCGAAGTCGCACTGCTCGCAAGCGTGGACCGTGCCGTACCAGCGTCGGAAGAGCAGCACGTCGGCCCATTCGAGCGGCGACAGATCGACCGTGGCCACTCCGTCGCGAACGGCGTCGTCGATCCTGTCCGCGTAGTCGGCGGGCACGCTGATCCGGTAGTCGTTGAACTCGCCCCAGGTGCGCAGTTCAACGCCCTGGGCGCCGAGCAGATCTCGGTAGACACCCAGTCGAACGGAATCGCACGCCCCGGCGTCGACTGAGCCGTAAACGAGCACGCGCAGAGATTCGCCCATCGAGGCGGATCATGTGGGCGGCGCGGAGGCAGGATAAGTGGTCATCGGGGGGGCCGAACCGGGGTGGAACGATCGTTCTCGCCCGAGACCCCTGCGGACGGCGCGGCACCTGCGGACGCCGTGGCGTCAGTGACTGATCTGGCGCTCCACGTCGTCCAGGGCCCGCACGATGCGGTCGTCATTGAGGAGACGCAGCTCCCGTCGGATCTGCTCGAGCTGGCACTGCAGGGAGATGAGCAGCTCGCGGTCGTCGAGCAGGATTCGCTCGAGCCGAGCCTGGATCGTCCGGACCGGTAGCGGCCCGAGGGCCGCGGACAGGGTTTCGGCGGCGACCTGGCGGTCGATTGCGGTGGTTGCGGTTTCGGTCATCATCGCCGTGCCGCTCCGGCGTATCCGCTGCCGGCCAGTACCGGGACGCCCAGAGGCCGTCGGCTTGCGATCGGAGTGGGAGTCGCGCGGTCGTCTACAAGCTCGGACGCCGGGCGGGCCGCCAGCTCCTGCCATGCCTCGAGCAGGCCGCGCAGGACCTGAAGGGCTTCCTCGGTGGGACGTGGATCCTTGGTCATGTTGCCGGCGTAGAGACGTCGCATGACGAAGTCGTAGAGATCGTCGAGCTGCAATGCGATCGGGCCGGCCGAACGGTCGAGCGAGCCGCGCAGGGAGTTGACGATCTCCTGGCAGCGGATCGACGCGTTGTGAGCCGACTCGACTTCGTTCCGTTCGAGAAATGCCACGTGCTGGGCCCCGAAGCGAATTGCGCCCTGATACAACAGCACGATCTGACCAACGCGACTGGCGCTCACCACTTGAGACGTTCGATATGCGGCGGTCGGATCGAGCATTGAGACGGCCTCGAGATGCTTCTTGTAAGCGCCGGCCGGGTGGCCGTTCCACCATAGGTATCGGCCGCGAGGAGGGTTGCCTTGACCGCTCGTGGCTTGCCCGCACCACCTCGCGACCCTCGCCGGCAGTCCCTCGAGGCGGGAATCGCAGCCCACGCAGGAACCCGGCCGTCGGCCGTGCAGGACCGAGAGCCGGGTTCGATCGCGCCAGGAGTAGAGCCCGAGCGGAGTCTAGCTCGAGGACGAGGACGAGGACGACGACGTGGACGAGCTGCTCACTCCGCTACCGCTCGAGGTTGTCGTGTAGCCGAGCTCCGCCGCGACTTGCTGCGACTGGGATTGCAACGTTGCCAGGGTGGTCTCCATGGCCGTGTACTGCGCCTCGATCATCGTCGTGTAGTTGTCGACCAGCATTTGCTGGTAGTCCTCTTGACTCTTCACGTCGGTGATGTCGCTCGTAAGGCCGGTGATGCTGGCCTGCACATACGAGTCGGTGTTGGTCGGATCCTCGTAATTCTGCATCTGAGCGAGCAGGTTGGACATCGGACCCGACGCCTGGTCGAGCAGGTTGGCTACCGAGTTCGGGTCGTTGGTGAGGGCCGTGGTCAGCTGGCTGGAATCCAGTTGAATCCGGTTCGTAGTCCCCACCGCGGCACCGAGGGCGCCGGTATTGAGCCCGATCGACCCCAGCGAGTTGTACGTACCCGAGCCGGAGGCGGTGAACAGTGTGTCGCGCAGGCTGAGGAACAGCGTCTTCATCGTCGGATCGCCGGACAGGGGGCCGGCCGTTCCGGCGTTGCCACCGGAGGTGCCAGGAGTGGCAGACGTCAGGGAGTCGAGCGCGTCACCCAGGCTGTTGAAGGCGGTGACGAAAGAGTTGATAGCGGTCGCGACGGCGCTCTGGTTGACCCCGACGGTCAGGGTCTCGGTCTCGCCGACCGGACTCTGAGCCAGCAGATTGAGAGTCACGCCGTCGATGGCGCCGGTGACCGTGTTGCTGGTGCTGGTGATGGTCCGCCCATCCACGGTGACCTGGGCCGTCTGGCCGATCGTCTGGGCGTTGGTGTTGCCGGGCGACAGCTTGAGGGCCGCACCGAGAGTTCCGGACGTGTCCGTGATATCCATCGCCACGGCGCCGGTGTCCTTCCTTGTCAGAAGAACCTGGTCGTTAGTCCGATCCAGAGACGCGATCACACCCGCGTTGGAGTTATTGATGCGGCCGATGATCGTCGAAAGGGAGTCGGTGGTTGTGTCGTAGGCGATATCGGTACCGTTGATCGTCAGGACGCCGGTGGTCGTGGAGGTCAACCCCGTCAGGCCGGCCGAATCGAGGGCGCCGAGGGTTCGCGCGACGCCGATGTTGGTGTCGCCGGTGAGGGTCGGATTGGTCGCATTGGTCGCCGACAAGTTGGCTATACCCAGCATGCCGAGGGCGTTGCTGGCGTCGCTCGCAGCGCCAAATGACAGCGAGTGAGTCGTCGAAGCCCCGGACATCGAGACCTGCAAGCGATTGTTTGCAACGGACACCGACACCGATGCCGACGGATCCGCGCTCTTGTTAACGCCTCCGGCGGCCAGCTGGTCGGTGATCGCCTTGGATAGGCCGTCCATGACCTGGTTTAGAGTCGTAGAGGCTGGATCGCCAACGGTGTAGTGAACGATCGTGCCGTCGACGATGGCGCTGACCTGACCCGCCGTCACCGTTCCGGGCAGGTTCAGCGATGCCAGCGTCGGGTCGAGATAGGCGCTGCCATTGACCGTGGCGCTCGTCTGGTTGGTGACCGTCTGAGCGGAGAGGCCCAGGGCCGTGGCCAGGTTACTCGTGTCGTTGACCGAGTCCCCGAAGCTCAGCGAATGCGTCGTTGTACCGCTGATGGCGAGCTGGAGCTTGCCGTCGACGATCGACGCGGTGGCTGTAGCGCTCGGGTCGGTCAGCTGGAGCTGCGTCTGAACCGCACTCGACAGCTTTGTCATCACGCTCTGCATGGTGTCCGTGGCAGGATCCACGGCGACCTGCACAGTCTGGCCGTCGACGGTCAGGGCCATATTGCCGGCGGTGATGGCCGTTGCCAGATTGTCATTCTTGAGCAAGGCCGCCGTGTTCACCTGGCCGGTGATGACGGAACCGATGGCAGAAGTGGAACTCGCTCGAGTTGCCGTGGCCAGGCGGCCGACGGTGACCTGGTAGGACGCGACGGCCGCGCTTGGGTCGGCTGCCGCGGTCAGAACCGAACTGTTTGACGACGAAGCAAGTCGGCTCGACCCGGCGCTGGTGACCGTGAAGTTCTTGATGGCCGATACAACGTCGTCCATCGCCGTCGCAAGCTGAGTGTAGGCAGTCTTCTGCGAGGTGAGGGTCGTTTCCTTGGTCTGGAGAGCGGTCAGCGGCTGCTTCTCGGCCGAAACCAGGGCGTCGATGATGCTCTGGGTGTTGAGTCCGGATACGACTCCGCCGAATTGGATCGATGACATCCTGCTCTCCAGAAGCGATTCGGCCCCTCCCTGTCTAACAGGAAAGGCCAGTCGGGGTATCGGTACCCAGATGCCGAAGCTTGAGCCAGTTTCGACGGTTACGCCAGCGGGGTTATCCCCCTAAAGTCGCCGTCCCGGAACCGTTTTCGAACGGGGCGATCGGCGAGTCCAGGCGGGTCAACGACCCGCGTCCGCCGCCCGCTTCTTCGCCCTGTACTCGTCCATCATCTGACGCGTACCGGCGAGCCGGTCTCGGAGCGAGGCCATTTCTGCCCGGAGCTGATCGGCCGCTTCGCGATCTGTGTCCAGGATGCGGCGCAGACGAGCGTTCATGTCCGGCGGCCGCGACGCTGGGTCCGAGCCCACGAGCAGCCTCATGGCCGCTTCTCGAGCCTTCAGTGCCACTGCCGCGCCTTCCAAATCCGCGTCGGGCTTGCGGCGCAGGGCGGCCATCAGCGCCTCCGTCGCGGCCTCGAGCGCGAGGATCGTGGCAGTCTGGCTCGTGGAGTCCATGCTCACCGTCTGAGTTTAGTTGAAGCAGAAAGGAGCCGGCGGAAGAACCGCCGGCTCCTTCGAGACTCCTGATCGGCGACCCGGCCGAGGCCGAGCCGTGAACCGAACTAGCGGAGCAGAGTGAGGATG
>PMLK01000066.1 GCA_003158875.1 Chloroflexota bacterium | reverse complement strand
GCCAGCGCCCACCGCCAGCGCCCAGGCCCTGGGCTCTGCCAACTTTCTGATCACCTGCAAGCCCCGGTAGCACGAAATCAAGACTCAGGCCCCATGCATGCCCGCCGCCACGCCTCGACCTGGCCGATCCCGCCACCCACGCTCGGCTACGAGGCGCCGCTTCGTGGGGCGCCAAGGCCTGGGAGGCCCACTTTCGGGGCGCCAGGACTGGGACCGCCAACTTTCGATGCGTTCGGGCCGTGGGGTTTTGGTCTCGTGCTACCCGGGTTTGAATCCGCCCAGAAAGCGAGCCCGGACTGGGCGGATGTCGGCTGTCGGAGAAGCTTTCGGAGCTGGCGCCCGTCGAACTCGAGTCGGCTGCGCAGCAGGGTTGCGTGGTTTCGGGCGTGGCGCCGGTTGGAGCATGTGTCGGAAACGATCAGCCAGACGCTTACAAGCGCCGGATCCCAGCCGCGGGACTTCGCGATCTGCCGGGCCAGCCGTCTCTTTCGATCCAGCGTGCCGAGGAGTTCGTTGATGTCGACGAGTTGGGTCTTGAGCTCGACGACGATCAGGTGCGCGGAAGAGGCGTACCAGGCCAGCTGATCGACGATCCCTCTCTCGCCGTAGATCGAGAAGGAGACCTCCGGTTCGACGACCCAGCCCGCGTGATGCATGCTCGCGGCCACGCTCTCGGCAAGCGCAGAGTGCTTGCGGTTCAGGAGTCGGTCGAGGTCGCCGCCTCGCCACCGGCCGACCATGTCGACACGCATGTCTATCGCTCCGGCGATTCGGCGGATGGCCGCCATCGAGAGGGTGTCGCAGTGGCCGCGCTCGAAGAGCGATACGGTGGCGTGGGATACGCCAGCCATGCTCGCGACGTCCTGCTGGCGAAGCCCTCGCCGGAGTCGAACGGCCCGAGCCGCGGCTCCGAGGCGCTGATCGTCCACGCGGAGATCCTGCGCTCGGCCGATCAACCGCGGCTTACGTGCGGCGGGCGGCCGGTTGCGGCGGTTGGAGAGGTGGATTGGTGGAGATGAGGGGACTCNNGCGAGGGAGGAGTCTAGCACAGGCTCCGTTCCGGGAGCCTCAGATATGACTGCTCGGCGAGCCTGGTATCCCGGTCCGAGGAGCGCTCTCGCCACCGCCGGGGTCTTGACTATTAGAACGTCTGTTCTATCATCTAGCCTCCCATGACAGCCCCTTCTCCCAATGTTCAAGCCGCTCTGACGTCGCTCCGGGATCGCTGGGGCGGGGCGGCTCCGCGCTGGGGCGTCGAGGTCGTGGGGGCTCTGGCGGTTGCCCCGCGGCGCTCCGAGATCGACTCGGACGAACGGTCGAACGAACCGGCATTGACGCCCAGCGGCAGACCGGGCGAGTCGGATCGGGCGATACCAACGGGTTTTCGAGCGTTGGATTCGATCCTGGGTTTGGGCGGCTTGCCGCGTGCCGCGACCACTGCCCTGCGGGGCGACGGAACCAGCGGGGCGACGACTCTGGCACTTCAGGCCGTGGCGCAGACGCAGGCCGGAGGCGGCATTGCGGCCTATCTGGATCTGGCTCGGAGTCTGGATCCGGTGGAGGCCGTGGCCAGAGGAGTCGAACTGGACTGGCTCGTCGTCTTGACTCCGGGGTCCCTGAACGAAGCGCTGGCGATGGCGGCGATGCTGCTCCAGGATCGAACGGTCGACTTGCTGCTGCTGGATTTGCCGACTCGGCCGCTGGACGGCGCGGGGATTTCGGCGGCGACTCTGGCCGAGCGATTCGGCCGACTGGCGGCACTGGCGCGTAGATCCGGCGTCCAGCTGATCGTGATCGAGCCGCCCGGCCTGCCTGCCGCCCTGGCCGGTGCCCTGGCCCAGGTGGCGGCGTTGAGACTGGAACTCCGCCGCCGATCCTGGATTCGGTTGGGTCGTGACGTTGTCGGGCAGCGGACCGAGGTCCGCGTGGCACGGGACAGGTTCGGCCCGCCCGGTCGGGTCGCGGAGATTCGGATCCTGTACGCGGAGGGCGGGCTGCGCGACGCCTGCCTGGAACGCGGCGAGCTTCTGCGAGAGGCCGCCGGACGGGCGCCGCGAGAGGCCGCCGGACGGGCGCCCGGATCTGGGTACGGAGTGGCGCCGCCAGGTTTCTTACGGCCGACCGCCACCCCGGCAAATCGGCCATCGCCGCCCCTCCATCACCAGACCATACCGGTTTCCATCGATGCGACTTCTACATCTTCACTGGTCCCACCTTCTCCTCAGACTGGCTCGCGACCGGGCTTCAGAACCATTCGCGGCGGGGCCGATCGTTCTGGGTGGCAAGCCGTGGGCGAACGCGCCGGTCCTGGACGCGAGCCGATCGGCGCTCGAGCTTGGGGTCCGGATCGGGATGCCGCTCGGGGCGGCGCATAGGCTCGTTCCGGAGGCGTTATTCCTCGACCCGGATCCTGCCGCCGATGCCACGGCCTTGAAGGCGGCGCTCGACAGGTTGGGCGGCTTCAGCCCCGGCGTGGCGGCCGAGCCGGAAGCGGCGGCGCCGGGGTTCGGGCGTGTCGAAGTGCAGCTCGACGGCCTCGAGCCACTCTGGGGGCCGGACGAAGTGCTGGTGCGCCGGATCGGCGAGGCGCTGGCGGGCCTTCTGCCGGGGCCGCCGTCGGCGGGGATCGCCGGGACTCGGTTCGGGGCGGCGGTGGCGGCGGCGGTGGCGGCGGCCCTCGCCGGGAGTGGCCCATCGACGCGGAGTGGCCCATCGACGCGGAGTGGCGTCTCGACGGCTAGTGGCGTCCCGCTCCGAATCGTGGAGCGTGGCGCCGACGTGGCATTCCTGGCGCCACTCTCCTCGGCCATGCTGAGTCGCGACCCTGAGGTGCGTGCCCGACTGGCCAGGTTCGGGTTGCGCGCCATCGGCCAGGTCGCGGCGCTGCCGCGTTCGGCGGTCGTGGCCCGGTTCGGGCCGGAAGGCGAGCGGCTGCATGCCCGGGCTCGTGGCGAGGAAACGGATCCGTTCCGGCCCTACCTTGCCCCGGAACGGATGGCGATGGCCCTGCCCATCGACCCGCCCGTGTCGGACGTGGAGGGGCTGCGGTTCGTCCTGCATCGTTTGGCCGCCGCGTTCGGCGATCAGCTGGAAGCTCGCGGCGCGGCCACGGCTCGGGCCCGACTGGTCCTGGAGCTCGACCTCGCTTTCGCCGTCGAGGGTATAGCGCCGCGGATCGAGATCGATCAACCCCTGCCGGAACCGACCTCCGAAGGGCTGGCCATCGAACGCCTGCTGATCGCCCGGCTGGAGGCCGATCCGCCACAAGCGCCGGTGGCTCGACTCGAGCTGGAAGTCGACGACGTAGCTCCGGCCGCCGGGACGCAGCTCTCGCTCTTCACGCCGCAGACCGGCCGGACGGGCCGGCTCGGCTGGCAACTGACCAGATTGGGGCTGCGATTCGGCGATGACCGAGTCGGCTGGATGGAGTTGTTGGACACGGAGGCGGTCCTGCCAGAGTCCCGCTGGAAGTGGCGCCGATCAGTGGGCGGGCGATGACCCGGCTGCTGCGAGAGCACCCGGCCATCGATGTCGAACTCGGTCCTGCCGGCGAGCCGGTCGCTTTCCGCTGGAACGGTCGGCTCGAACGAATCGAGGTCTGCAACCGCTGGCGTGTCGAGGAGGGCTGGTGGAGTCGGCCGATAGCCCGCGACTACTTCAAGGTTGCCGGCACCAGCTGGCTGGCCCTGGTCTATCTCGATCGGGTCGATGGTATATGGCACCTGGAGCGGCTGTACGACTGAGGCGATCGCTGTCGGGTGCGGCTGTGACGCTGGGCCGGCAGATGTGGCGCAATGTAGAACGGCCGTTCTATACTGATCGCTTGCCCTCACGACAGGACGATCGACGGTGGCCCAGTACGCCGAGCTTCACTGCCACACCCATTTCTCGTTCCTCGACGGCGCCTCGGCCCCGGACGAGCTGGTGGAACGTGCCGTGGAACTGGACCTGTCAGGGCTGGCGGTCACGGATCACAACGGTCTGTACGGCGTGGTCCGGTTTGCGGCCACGGCGCAGGAGGCTGGGCTGCGGCCCATCGTCGGCATCGAGATAGAGATGGCGGACGCGTCCGTGACGGATCCCGCGGGGTACGTAATTCCGCCGCGACGTGGTCGTGGCAGCGGATCGGGGAGATGCCCCTCTCTTGCGGGCGGCAAGCTCGGCGGTGCTGGCGGGGGAATGCCGCCACTCCCCGGTGACGCGCGGCGCGGAGAGGGGCTGCCGGCCCGGCCCCGCCCGGAACGTGCCCGGCTCCCCGGCTACCGCCCCGCTGTACGGGAGGATTTGCGTGGCGTAGGGGAGGGGCAGCGCGGTCCGCACCTGGTGTTGCTGGCACGTAACGCGGCCGGGTATCGGAGCCTCTGCCGGCTGGTGAGCCGTGCGAACATGGCCGGAACCAAATCGATGCCGCGCTTCAGCCACGAGTTCCTGGCCACGAATGTCGAGGGTCTCGTGGCGCTGTCCGGCTGCCGCGAAGGCGAGATAGCCCGGCGGCTGCGGGTCGGGGATAGGGCGGGGGCGCGGGCGGCGGCGGAGCGATACGCGCGGCTATTCGTGGGCGGCGGCCACTCTCTTGCGGGCGGCACCGGCGGCCACTCTCTTGCGGGCGGCGCGGGCGGTTCTCCAGCCACGGCCTCGTTCTTCCTGGAGTTGCAGCACCACCTGCTCCCCGACGACGACTGGATCGTGTCGGAGACGGCGAGACTCGCCGAGGAAGTGGGCTTGCCCGTCGTGGTCACGAACGACGTCCACTATGCCCGTCCCGAGGGTCGGGAGATGCAGGACGTCCTGACTGCGATTCGCCACGGCCGCTCGCTCGACGAATTGCGGGATCTGCGGCGGCCGGACGGGGAGTCGTACCTCAAGTCGGCCGCGGAACTGGCGACGCTGCCGCCGGGCGGCCACTCTCTTGCGGGCGGCGTTGCCGGCGGCCACTCTCTTGCGGGCGGCGCGGATGCGGCGTCGCCGGCCGGCCATCCCCTGCGGGCGGCTTCGACGGGCTCGGACACTCAAGATGCGGACGCCCGGACATCGGTCGCTTGGGCTGAGGGAATCTCGAACGCCGGTGAGCTGGCCGCCAGCTGCTCCTTTGACCTTGGTTTCGAGCAATACCGGTTTCCCGGCTTTTCGGTTCCGAAGGGGCAGACCTCGTTTTCGTATTTGAACGAGCTATGCCACGAAGGGGCCCGCCGCCGTTATCACCCCATCTCGTCGCCGGTCGTGAAGCAGCTTGCCCACGAGATGGAAGTGATCGAGCGGACCGGCCTGGCCGAGTTCTTTCTGATCTGCTGGGATCTGATGCGTTTCGCTCGCGAACGCGGCATTCCGGCGCAGGGCCGCGGCAGCGCCGCCAACTCGATCGTGGCCTACGTACTGGGCATAACTCGAGTCGACCCCATCCGGCATCACCTGCTGTTCGAACGCTTCATCAACGAAGGTCGAACAAGCTACCCCGACATCGACATCGACTTCTCGTCGGCCCGGCGCGAGGAGGTCATCCAATACGTCTACCGGCGCTACGGCCCCGAGCACACCGGCATGGTCTGCAACCTGGTCACGTATCGGGCTCGATCGGCGGTTCGGGAGGTCGGCTATGCGCTCGGATTTCCACGGCCACTTGTGGATCGAGTAGCCAAAGCGCTCGAAACCTACGACTCCGTGACGGTCCGGCGCGACCTCGAGGCCGAAGGCGGCTTCGGCCAGTTCTTCGCCGAAACCGTCGAGCGTAGCGGCGCGGCCGAGATGAGCGGCGCGCCCTCCACCTCCGCCATGCCGCACTGGGAGCGCTGGCTGGCATTCTGCGGCCGCATCGACGGCTTTCCGCGGCATCTCTCAATCCATTCAGGCGGCATGCTCGTGACCGCGGCGNNGATCGACATCGCCCCGCTGGAACGCGCCACCATGGCCAACCGGGTCGTCGTCCAGTTCGACAAGCGCGACGTGGAGACGCTCAAGCTGATCAAGTTGGATCTGCTGAGTCTCGGCATGCTCGCCGCCATCGACGAAACGCTGCAGCTGATCGAGCACGACTGCGCGGCTCGAGTCGACCTCGACCGACTGCCGGAAGACGTGCCGGAAGTCTTCGCGATGGTCCAGGCGGCCGATACGGTTGGCGTCTTCCAGATCGAGAGTCGGGCCCAGATGCAGACGCTGCCAAAGTCGCGCCCGGCCAATCTGGACGATCTGGTGGTGGAAGTCGCGATCATCCGACCGGGCCCCATCCAGGGCAACGCCGTCCATCCCTACCTGCGCCGCCGCCAGGGCCTCGAGCCGGTCGAGTATCTCCATCCCAGCCTCGAGCCGGTCCTGCGCGAAACCCTGGGCGTGATCCTGTATCAGGAGCAGGTCATGAATATCGCGATTATCGTCGCGGGCTTTACGCCGGGCGAGTCGGACGGATTCCGACGAGCTATGGGCACGTGGCGCTCGACCCGCGAGATGGAGAAGCTGCATCGGCGCTTCGTCGACGGTTGCCGCGCCGCCAACGGCCTGACGGACGAGCAAGCGGAAGAGCTGTACAGGCGAGTGGCGGCGTTTGCGAGCTTCGGCTTCGCCAAGAGCCACGCCGCGGCCTTCGCTCGAACCGCTTACGAATCAGCCTTCCTCAAGCTGTTCTACCCGGCCCAGTTCACCGTCGGGCTGATCAACGCTCAGCCGATGGGCTTCTATCCGGTCGAGGTGCTGATCAACGACGCCAAGCGCCACGGCGTCGCGGTTCTACCGGTCGACATCAACGCGTCCGAGTACAAGACCACCACCGAATGGGTCGGGTGGGACGGAGAGCCGCTCCCCAAGGACGCGGGCATCGCGCGCCGACCTGTGGCGGTGCGGAGTTCCGGCTGCGTGGTTCCGTCCGACGAGTCCCGGCGCCGCTGGACGCCCGAATCGGCGACCGGCTACGGCATCCGCCTCGGTCTGTCGCTAATCAAGGGGATCGGCGATGAACATGCCGAGCGTTTGGACGCCGAACTGGGACGCGGCCGCTACGAAACGCTGGCGGATGTGGTGGCCAGAACCGAACTGCCGGAGGAGGTCGTCGAGGGGTTGATCCGGGCCGGCGCTCTCGACTCGCTGGGTCGCCCGAGGCGGGAGCTGCTGTGGCAGCTTCGAGAAGTGATTGGCGCCACGCATGGCCGGACGAGCGGCGTCCTCGGCCGTGCCGCCGGGCGTCCCATGGACCTGCGGCTACCGTCGACTCCCGCTCCGGAGCTGCCCGCCATGACGGAGCTGGAACGGCTCGGCGACTCGTATTCGGTGCTGTCGCTCGATGCGGGCAGTCAGGTCATCTCCCTGTTCCGTCCCGCCCTCGAGCGTCTGGGCGCCGTCACGAACGCGTCGCTCGCGGATCGCAACCCGGGTCCGGTTCGGATCGGCGGCCTGGTCGTTACGCGGCAGCATCCTATGACGGCGCGCGGCACAGTCTTCCTGGCCCTGGAGGACGAGACGGGCATGGTCAACGTCACTCTCTGGCCGGATGCATGGTCGAGGCTCCGCGGTGTTGTCCGGCGCCACGCGCTGCTTTACGTGGACGGCACGCTGCAGCGCGAGGCCAACGTCGTGAACGTGATCGCGCGCGACATCAAGCCGCTCCCCGAAGTGGCGGGCAGTACCGGCGGCCCCGATCGGCCGGAGGGAGTCCGAGCTCTGGGCTATAGCGGCATGCGCCGCGGTTAGGCTAGCGCCCCGACTGGCCTCGAGTCGCCGGCCGGCGGCGCTGGGACGGCCGTCCGCCGGAGCGAGGCGACGATCCTCGCGGGTTGCCGCTCAGCTGGAGGAACCGCTTGTACCAGCCAGAGAGGGCGCCGATGATCGCGCCGAACCCGAGAGACTGGACGAGCAGCATCGCCGCCAGGCCGAGGATGTCGGCGAAAGTGGCGCTCTTGGGTGTCCCCGTCGTACCGGTATCTGCGGCTGCCGCCGCGGTTCCGGTCGAACTCGATGGGCTGGCCGCGGGCGAAACGCTGGTCGAAGCGGAGGTCGACGTGGCAGTTGGTGTGGCCGAAGCGATCGCAATGGCAGTGCTGGCCAGGGCGGATGCGCTCGGGCTCCCGGCCGCGGCGAGGCTCGAGACCGCGGACGGCGAAGGCGAGGAGACCAGTTGTCCGGTTGAGTTGGAGAAGTGCGTGGAGTTCAGAGCCACGACCATCACGAGAACGACGGTCGAGATCAAGGCCGCCAGCAGGCCGGCGAGCCAGGTCGCCCGAGGGGCGAGGAAGCCGGCGATCATCGGAGGCAGAAGCGGGACCGGATAGAAGACGAACTGGTACACCATCGGCAGGATGGGATCGCCCGTTGCGTCGGACGCACTTACTCTGACATTGAGGTACAAGCCGCTAACCACGCACAGGATCAGCACCGGCCAGACCGCGTTGGACCGAAGGACCAGGTCGCCGATATGCCGGAGGTCGTCGATGTAGGTGGGCTTGCGGTATGCGGCCCTGGCGGCGCCGAACATCCCTGCGCTGGCAGGTCGAGCCGATTGATCGGGTCGGACGTCGCGACCTCTGGTCGATTTCTGCGTCGAACCGGTGGCCGGATTCTCTTGCTCGCCCGCGGCCGCCGCGGCTTCCTCTTGCGCCTGAAGGAAGGCGCGGTACTTGCGACGCGCCTCGGCTCGATCGGTGCTCTTGGCGCGGGCCACGACGTCTCCTCCGGTGAATACCTGGATATGCGAACGGAACGGAATGGTAGTCGATGACGGGGCTGAGCACATGCTGCCCCGTGTTGCGGATAAGCCCCAGTTGAGCGCGTGTTTAGTCCTCACGAGTACAACCGACCCTGCTGACTCCCGCCGGATAGGCTGTCTGAGGTAGCCCGATGCCTGCTCCGCGCGGGGCATTCGCCCTGCTCGCGTCGTTCCTGTTCGCGTCCGCGACATTGGCGGCGGCAACCCCGCCCCAAGCCGCGGCCGAAGTCTCATGGCCACGATCGAGCGGCCTTCTCGTCTCCGAAGTACAGACCGGAGGAGCGTCGGCGTCGGACGAATTCATCGAGATATTCAACGCCGGTTCCGCGGCTGCCGATCTAGGCGGCAGCGAGCTCCTATACGTAACGGCGACGGGCGCCACTACCACCCGCAAGGTGGCCTTCGCCAGCCCCACGACCGTACCCGCCGGGAAGCACCTGCTGGTGGCGAATTCGGCTGGCATCTACGCGTCGCCGGCCGACGCCACGTATTCGGGCGGTCTGGCGGCGGACGGTGGCACCGTTGTTCTCCGACAAGTCGACGGCGACGTGGTCGACGCGGTCGGCTGGGGAACGGCCACCAACTCGTTCGTCGAGGGCGCGGCGGCTCCGGCACCTCCGGCCAAGTCGAGCCTCGAGCGCCGCCCCGGCGGCTCGGCCGGCAACGGCGTCGATACCAACGACAACGCGACCGACTGGTTCGTCCAGTCCAATCCGACACCCCAGCCGCTGGGGTCCATACCTTCTGAGACCCCGACGCCCACGCTCGAGACAACTCCAACGTCGGTACTCACACCGTCACCAACACCGAGCGATCAATCGACGACAGAACCGACGATTACGGATCCGGAGTCGACCGCGACGCCCACAGCGAAGGGGACGCCGACCGCGACGCCCACAGCGACGGGGACGCCCACCCCGACGCCCACAGCGACGGGGACGCCGACCGCGACCGCGACGCCAACCGCGACCGCGTCGGCCTCATCGACTGACGAACCCGAATCTGTCGCCGACGCCAGAACGAAGCCCATTGGTGCGGCTGTTCACGTAGCTGGTGTCATCACCGCCGGGCCGGGCGTACTCGGCGCCGACGGCCTTATCGCCATCCAGGACGGCACGGGCGGGATATTCGTCCGACTGGTGTCGCCCACGAAGGATTCGGTCGTGGGAGCGAGCGTAGATGTCGTCGGGACGCTGTCTGCGCCGTACGGCCAGCTCGAGATTCGCAACGTCACCGCCCTGACATTGGGCCAGGAACTCTTGCCCCCGATGCCTTGGAGCGTCGCGCTGGCGGACCTCGGTGAGGGGACGGAGGGTTCTTTCGTCGAAATTGCCGGGACGGTGTCCTCCGTCCAGGTCGATGGCGACCGCATCACCATCGTCATCGGCGATGGCACGAGCTCGGTGAGGGCGCTGGCGGATCCCGCATCCGGCGTCACGCGTACGGATGTCGCCCGAGGCGACGTGGTTCTGGCGCGGGGGATCGTCGGCCAGCACGCAACGGCAACCGGCAAGCTGGACGGGTATCGGCTGTGGCTTCGCGGCAGGTCGGATCTGGAGATCTCGGCGCCCGTCGCGACAGCCGCGCCCGTCAAGACGTCCGCACCTACAGCAACAACCGTAACCGGCGGACTCGCGCAACTACGGACGACGCGCGGCGCCGCGGTCGACGTGGATGCCACGGTTACCGCCACGGCAGGATTGCTCGACCTGAGCGGCCCCACGATCGTGGTCGACGACGGCACCGCGGCCGTGGCAGTGATTCTCCCCGACGGCGCCGTCGTGCCGCCAGTAGGGATGCGCGTCCACGTGATCGGCAAGGTCAGTACCTGGGAAACGGGACCGACCGTTCTGGCCACTTCGGTCGTAGCCCTGGGAGAGACGCAGTCTGTCGACATCGTGGCTCTGTCGAGCGGCATCGACAGCTCCAACGAGTGGCAGCTCGTTCGGTTGTGTGGCCGCGTGCTGCGCTACGTCAGCTCCGGCAGCCGATGGCGAGTCGATATCCAGCTCGGCGAGGCGGAGATATCGGTGTTGGGCGAGCCCGCGGCGGGAATCCAAGTCGACAAGACGGCGGTCGGTCGGCTGGTCGTGGCGACAGGCATCGTGCGCCGCTCCACTTCGGACAAGTCTGTCTTCCAGGTCCTGCCGCGGACTCAGGCGGATTTCCGGCTCGGGCCGGCGCCGGCCGTTCCGAACGCCGGTTCGGTCGTGCCTGGCGTAGTCGGTTCCTCGGCCGGCGACGCGACAGCGTCAAGCGGCGCGCTCGTGGCGATCTCGGCGCTCGGCTCGTACGTGGACCGGACGGCGACCATAGCGGGGCTTGTGGTCGATAACACGGCCGGGATAGCCACGCTCTCCGACGGCAGCGGCGACGCCCGACTTGGAGGAAGGGACGCGGCCGATGCGATAGCCATGCTCCAGGTCGGGGACGCTATCGAGGTCAGCGGCGTCGTCGAGTCAGACGCCACGGGCCTTATCCTCGCCGTAGATCCGGAGTCGATCGTAGACATGCCCGGGGTGGAGATGGAGGCACCGAGTCATGCGGCCGGGTCCATCTCGGCCGGCGCGCTGGCCGAGACCGCTGGCCGGGCGGCGACGGTCCGAGGGTCTCTTCGACAGACTGCGACCCGAGTGGACGATGGCGGTCCCCTCGCCGTCGCCGCTGTGGCCCTCCTGGGTCTGCTTGTCGTGGTCTTCCTTGCCGGTCTCGCTGTCGTAAGGCGTCGCCGGCTCGGGCCGCCATGACATCACCGGGCACCGGCGAAGGTCGGCCGAGACGACGCTCGGCCCATGGGCCGCGGCATGCCACGCTTGACGCTCAAGTTTGGCGCCGTCTATGCTCGCCGCCGTGTTCGGCAAGCCAGCTACTTGTCGAAGCGCTTTCCGGCTACATTGGATCCAGGGTCACCCGGCCGGAATGGAGGTCGGAGCCGCCACGCGGCCCGGCCCGTAAGAGCGAGAATGCAGACACACTGGCTTCGGGTGCGCTAGCCTGAGCGGGCGCGACCATCAATGTCCTGGGGCAAACGCCCCATCGTCACTGGGAGGCTTCTTCACATGGCCGAGGGATACTGCGTCAAGGACAAGAAGAAGGTCGAGATCAAGAACGCCGAGCGGATCACGATGAAGAACGGCAAGCCGGCCACGCAGGGCATCTGCCCGGAGTGCGGCGGCAAGGTCTTCCGCATCGGCGGCTGATCGACACCGAGAACCGACGAGTCATCGCGACCCCCGTCCACACGGGGGTCGCGTAGTTTCCGGCGGTCGGCACGCGTTGGAGTCGAGGAGTCGTTGGGCTCCCAGCGTGGCTTCGCGAGGCGCATCCCAGGCCCAAGCCGTGCCTCCAGAACGTCTTGGACCCCGCCGCCGGGATGGCCGGCCCGCCCGTCCCGGTCGCAGCAGCCGCCACGAATGGGCCGACCGGCCCGCGGGCGGCTGAATCGGCTTTGTTAGAATTGGCGAGCATCCCACCAAATCGGCTTTGTGAGGCTCTCCGCTGTCAGCACGACCTGTTCTCGCCCTAGACCTGGGCGGGACGCACATTCGGGCCGCCGTCGTTCTCGACGACGGATCCCGCGTTGCCACGACCAGGGGAAAAACGCCGGTGGCGCACGGTCCGGCGGCGATCGTCGATGCCTGCGAGGCTGCGCTGTGCGAGGTGAGGTCGCAGGTCGGCGCTGAGATACGCGACGCCATCGTGGGCATCGGCATCTCCAGCCCAGGTCCGCTGGATCCCTGGAGCGGTGTAGTCGTCCAGCCCCCGAACCTGGGACCCGATTTTGTCAACGTCCCGATCGGGAGCGAGCTCAGCTGCCGCCTTGGACTTCCCGCCTTTCTGGAGCGCGATACCAACGTCGCCGCTCTGGGTGAGATGGCCTTCGGCGCGGCTCGCGATTGCGCGGACTTCCTGTACCTCACCGTCTCGACGGGCGTCGGCGGGGCGATCGTCATCGACGGACGAATCCTTCACGGCCCTGATGGGACGGCCGGCGAGTTGGGACACATGCCCGTTTCCATGGAAGGGGTCTGCGGCTGCGGCGGGGTCGGCCATCTCGAGGCCTTCCTCGGTGGAGCCGCCATGGCCCGCTACGCCCGCGCCGCTGCCGCCGAAGGGAGCAGCCCGTTCCTGGCGGCCCGCGCCGTGCAAAAGGGCTCCGCGGCCGTCGAGGCCAGAGACATTGCCGAGGGCGAGGATGCCGGCGACCTGGCCTGCCACGCCATCATGGAGCGCGGTCGACGCGCGTTTGCCGTTGCTTGCGTCGGTTTCGTCGACGCGTTGAACCCAACCCGGATCGTCGTCGGCGGTGCGATCTCGGATGCTCAAGGCGACCGACTTCTCGGCCCCGCCCGGGCGGAAGTTGCCGCCACCGCCTTCAAGACTCCCCGCAGCCGTGTCCAGATCGTCAGAGCCGAACTCGGCGCCGACGTGGGCCTGGCCGGCGGACACCCACTCGTGATCGCGCGTCTCGGCGACCCGGCCTGGCGTGGCGGTCGGGCCAATCCACCTTCCGCGAACGGTTGACCCGAGCGCGGCATCGATTCCCTGGAGGAACAAAATGGCAGTACGTGTCGGTATCAACGGTTTCGGTCGAATCGGCCGTCAGTCCCTGAAGGCAATCCTCGAGCGCGCCCCGGAGCTCGAAGTCGTCGCGGTCAACGACCTCGTCGACGTTCCGATGAACGCCCTCCTCTTTGCCCACGACTCCACGTACGGCAACTTCCACGGCACCGTCACCCACACCGACGATGCCCTCGTCATCAACGGCAAGAAGGTTCAGGTTCTGCAGATCAAGGATCCGGCCACGCTTCCGTGGAAGGACCTCGGTGTCGACATCGTCATCGAGTCCACCGGCATCTTCACCGACGCCGAGAAGGCCAAGGCCCACATCGCCGCCGGTGCCAAGAAGGTCCTGATCTCCGCCCCGGCGAAGAACGAGGACATCACCATCGTCCTCGGCGTCAACGCCGACAAGTACGATTCGGCCAAGCACAACATCATCAGCAATGCCAGCTGCACGACCAACTGCCTGGCCCCCTTCGCCAAGGTTCTGAACGACACGTTCGGGATCGAGAAGGGCCTCATGAACACGATCCACAGCTACACCAACGACCAGCGCATCCTGGACGTGGCCCACAAGGATCCGCGTCGCGCTCGCTCGGCCGGCCTCAACATGATCCCGACCACGACCGGCGCCGCCAAGGCCCTCGCCCTGGTGATCCCCGAGCTCAAGGGCAAGGTCGACGGCTTCAGCCTCCGCGTCCCGACCCCCACGGTCTCGATCGTGGACTTCGCAGTAGAGCTCGCGAAGGAGACCACCACCGCCGAGATCAACGACGCGTTCCGCGCCGCCGCCGCCGGCCCGCTCAAGGGCATCCTCGGCGTCAGCGACGAGCCGCTCGTCTCGGTCGACTTCCGGGGCGACAGCCGCTCTTCGATCGTCGATTCCGCCCTGACCATGGTCATCGGTGGCAGCGGCAACTTCGCCAAGGTTCTGAGCTGGTACGACAACGAGTGGGGCTACAGCTGCCGCGTCGCCGACGTGACCAAGCTCATCGCCAGCAAGCTCTAGTTCGCGCATTCGGCGACTCGCGTTGGGCGGGTCGCTCTGGGCCGGTGGCCGCTTGGCTACCGGCCCTCCTTTCACCGAGCCCGAGGTCAACATGAACAAGCTCACGATCCGGGACCTGGACGCGGCAGGTAAGCGCGTCTTCGTCCGCTGCGATTTCAACGTTCCCCTCGAGGACGGCAAGATCACGGACGACAGCCGAATCGTGGCCGCCCTGCCGACGATCAAGGCCCTCCTCGCTCAGGGCGCGATCGTCATCCTGGCCAGCCACCTCGGCCGGCCGGACGGCAAGGTCCAGGACAGCATGCGCCTGCGGCCCGTCGCCGAGCGACTCAGCCAGCTGCTCAAGCAGCCGGTCGCCGTCACGGGCGACGCCCTCGGAGTCGGCACCGAGGACGCGATCAAGCGTCTCAAGCCGGGCGAGTGCATCCTGCTCGAAAACCTGCGTTTCCACGCCGAAGAAGAGAAGAACGATCCCGAGTTCGCCAAGGCTCTGGCGAGCTACGCGGATGTCTACGTCAACGACGCCTTCGGAACCGCCCACCGCGCTCATGCCTCGACCGAGGGAATCGCCCGGATCCTGCCGGCCTATGCGGGCCTGCTGATGGAGAAGGAGATCGAGTTCCTGGGCAAGCTCATGGAGAACCCGGAACGGCCCTTCGCCGCGATCATCGGCGGGGCCAAGGTCTCGGGCAAGATCAAGGTCCTGCGCAACCTCGTCGACAAGGTCGAGATCCTGGTCATCGGCGGCGGCATGGCCAACACCTTCATGCTCGCCCAGGGCAAGGCCGTGGGTAAGAGCCTGGTCGAGCCCGATCGC
>PMLK01000055.1 GCA_003158875.1 Chloroflexota bacterium | reverse complement strand
GCCGTCCGCCACTATCAATCGAGCAAGCCCGATTGACCGTTCGACTTGCATGTCTCATGCACGCCGCCAGCGTTTATCCTGTGCCAGGATCAAACTCTCCGACAAAAACGTCAGCCTTGCGGCTGAACAAGTCCGAGGGTTGTTTCCCGCTCGAATCCTTACCGGATTTCCTGCCACTCTTCATTTGTTAAGGTGCCCGCACCAAGCGCTTCCGCGCTGGGCGCAACCCCCTAATGGTGAGGCATAAGCCCCATCCATGTCAAGCGAGGGGTGCCGAAGCGGCCCACCCGCCGACGGTCCAGAAACCGCCGGACCAGGGCGCGAGGCGGAATAGTACGGGGCATTTGACCGGGTGTCAAACGGAGCGGTGCCAGGTGTCCTGTGGGCGTTGACGACCCGGTCTCAGAGAGGGCTAGTCTCCATGAGGAGGATCAGCACGGCGCCCGAGACCCAGCAGACGGCGGCAAGTTCAAATGAGGGGGTCACGTGCAGCCACCCGACTGCTACCGCGTACGCAACCAGGCCGATAACAGCGGCGAGTAACGGCTTCACGAACCGGAGCAGAATCTCGTTGATAAGTTGGCTCATAGAGCACTCCTGGACTGATCGTCGGCCACGGGGCCGGATGAGGTTGACGGTGAGGCAGTGGTGCCGGGCTCGCGGGGCCAGCGCGGAATCGTTCGACTGCCCGGCATCACATGGCTCGGCGGCCCTGGAGGGCGCGAATCAGAGTCACCTCGTCGGCGTATTCGAGATCTCCTCCGACGGGCAGGCCACGAGCGATTCTGGTGACGCTGCCGACGAGTGGCTCCAGCCGTTCGGCGACGTACATCGCGGTCGCCTCGCCCTCGAGCGTTGGATTCGTGGCCAGAACCACTTCCTCGAAAGGCTCGCCTGCCCGGTGGGCTTCGTCGGCCCTGTCGATGAGCTGGCGTATCTTCAGCCGGTCAGGACCCACGCCGTCGATCGGGGAGATGGCACCGTGAAGCACGTGATACAGCCCCTTGAACTCACCGGTCCGTTCCAGCGCGAGAACGTCGAGGGGCTCCTCCACGACGCACAGCCTGGTGGCATCACGCCGAGGATCGGAGCAAATCGAGCAGACCGGTCGATCGCTGATGTTGAAGCAGCGCNNCGCAGAAGACGACCTGCTCCCGCATGGCGATCAAAGCCGCGGCCAGAGCCCGAGACTCGGTTTCGGGGGCACGGAGCAGGTAGAACGTCAACCGGGAGGCGGTCTTGGGCCCGACGCCGGGCAATCGAGCGAAGGCCTCGATCAATCGCGCGACAGGTTCGATGAGTGGCGCTGCCATGACCGCGGATTACATCCCGGGCAGGCGCATGCCGCCGGTGACGGCAGCCATCTTCGTCTCACCCAGCTCCTTGGCGGCGCGCAGGGCGTCGTTGACGGCCGCCACGATCAGGTCCTGGAGCATGTCAACGTCGGATGGATCCACCGCAGATGGATCGATGGTGACGCTGACGAGCTGGTTGTCGCCGGTCACCACGGCCTTGACGACGCCTCCACCGGCGGACCCGTCGACGTGGGACTGGGCCAACTCGACCTTGACCCGCTCCATGGCTTGCTGCATCTGCATCGCCATTCGCTGCAGGTTGGCCATGCTCATATCTCAGCTTCCTCCTGAACGACCCGGGCTCCGGCTACGACCGCCGCTGGGTCGAAGTCTGGCCGAAACCCGGGCCGCCTGCACGCTCGAGTCGGCGAGCTAATCGACATTCTGGACATCTACTACGTCGTCTCCATAGATCCGCCGGAATTCCGTCAGCAGGCGGGTGCTATCGCCGTCTTCCGGCAGCGGGGAAACCTCGACATTCGCGGCGACGCAACGCACGGACACCGACATGCCCAGAACTCGACCGACGCCGTCCTCGAGAATCGCCCGACGTCGCTCCGCTACGTCCTTGAAGAAGGACTGCGCCTCCGGGAAACCGAGCGTCACCACAGAACCGTCTACGGCGACCGGCCGGCAGGCAAGGATGAGCGGCTTGGTGGGCGGGCTCTTGCTGACGACCTCGACGATTTCCGCCCAGCGCTCGAGCAACAGCTGGAGGGTCGGTCCGGGCCGAGGCCTGGCGGCCGCGGGCGCGGATACAGGCGCCACCTCGCGGGCAGGCGACACCTCGCGGGCAGGCGCGGCCGTCGCGGCTTCGGCGGCTGGCAGGGGCCTGACGGCGGGTGCCGGGGCAGCCGACGGAGCCTCACCTGCCGGAGACGGGACGGAGTCAGGCGCGGGCGATCGGGCGGGTTGCGGCTGAGGCCTAGGCTTCGGTTCGGGGCCGGATGTCTGAGCCAGAGCCGGAGGTGGCGATTGCGACGTTGGCGGGGCGGGAACGGACGCCCGTCTATCGGGCGCGGCCGGGAAGGACGGCAATCCCTGAGCAACCGGTTGCGGCAGGGCGAATAGTGCCAGCTCGAGCTGGAGCCTCAGACCGCCCGGCCCTGGATGAACAGGATCCAACGCGGCAAGGCGACGAGCAGCAGCGGCCAGGTGGGCCGGGCCGGCCGCAGCCAGACCCTCACCGGCACCGCGACCAAGAGACACGACGAGTGCGGCCCGCAGCCGTTCGATGGCTTGTTCGGTGAACGCCCGCAGGTCACGCCCGACTTCCTCAAGTCGATCGAGTATCTCGATGCCGGCGATCGGATCGCCCGACACGAGAGCGGCGAGGAAGGCGTCGATCGTCTCCTCATCGACCAGGCCAAGTACCTCGCGGACTTTGTCGGCCGTCAAGGCCCCCGCGTCCGTCGCAAGCAGCTGGTCGAGCATGGACTCGGCATCGCGCATACCACCCGCCGCGAGTCGAGCAATCAGATCGATCGCGTCCGAGTCGGCCTTTCGCCCATCGCCGTCGAGAATCGTGGACAGCTTGCCGGCGATCTCCGGGACGGTGAGCCGCCGGAAGTCGAAACGCTGGACCCTCGACAGGACGGCGGGCCTGATGCCACTGCTGTCCGTGGTGCAGAAGACGAATACAGCGTGGTCTGGTGGTTCCTCGAGTGTCTTGAGCAGCACGTCCCAGCCCTGGGTGATGCGCTGGACCTCGTCGATGATGAAGACCTTGCGGCGCAAATCGGAAGGGGCGGTGAACACCCGCGGCAGCAGATCCCGCATATCGCCGACCGTGTTGTTGGACGCAGCGTCGAATTCCTGGACGTCCAGGGCTCGGCCTTCTCGAATCGACTCGCACGAGGGGCAGGCATCGCACGGTTCGCCATCGCGCAGGTTCGTGCAGTTGAGCGCCTTGGCCAGGATCCGGGCCATCGAGGTTTTGCCCGTTCCGCGCGGGCCGACGAAGAGATAGGCGTGGGAGGTTCGGCCGGAACGCACGCCGTTGCGGATGGTCTCGACGACCGCACCCTGCCCGACGATCTGATCGAAGGTCTGGGCGCGCCAGCGTCGATAGATGGCGACATGCTGTGGAGTCGAGCTCACGACGCTCCCTGCCAACCCTGACGGATCGTACGTTCGAGCGACCGGCGCATCCGGCCGCGAGAGATCAGTGCCGTGCACCCTTCCGTCGATCCGTCGCTTCCGCGCCTACCACTGAAGGCGGCTCAGACCAGGCCTAACCGCGGCACCCGACGATCATCGCTTAGTGCTGCTTCCTTCCGGATCTGACACGGTTCACGCGCCGTCGCTGCGCGGGACCCGGCCCTCAACGTCACCTGGAGAGGCGGCATTCGAGAGCGGGAACCTCGGGGAGGGAATTCAGCCCTGCTGGNNGCTAGTTCCCCGCCTAGCACGGCCGGGGAATCATAGCAGGCCCATCGAGCTGGTCTTTCCACGCCACACGGACCGAGACACTGGACGCGGCCGAGTACCGGCGGTCGTAATGGGGAAAGCTGGCGGAGAGGGAGGGATTTGAACCCTCGATAGCTTGCGCTATACCGCATTTCCAGTGCGGCGCCCTAGGCCACTAGGCGACCTCTCCGCGGCTGTGGCCCTCCACGGGCCGAGCCACCGGGCTTGCGACCGATGGAACGTCGCCGACCGGCCAGGCAGGCAACGCGCCCGCAGCGGCGGGCCTGTATAGAGAAGAGTGGCGGAGAGGGTGGGATTCGAACCCACGGTGCTCGCGCACACCGCTTTTCGAGAGCGGCACCTTCAACCACTCGGACACCTCTCCGCGCGAGAGAATACCAGAGCGAGGCTATGGGCCGACTGGGATGGCCGGCAGAAGCTAGTCGTCGGCCAGCTTGACCCACTCCCCCGACCGCAGCTGCTCTATCGGCGCGGCCTGGGCGAACAACTCTTCCGCCTCCTCGCAGCGGATGCCACTCACGACGCGGAGCTTCCGCGCGAGGCGGGAATCCTGGGCGAGCTGCATGACGCTACCGGCGGCCCCGTCGACCGGATTCGAAACGGCGAACACGAGAGCATCCACGTCGCTGGCCAGCATGGCGCCGACGCACATCGCGCATGGCTCTCGAGTAACGAAGATCGTGGCGTCGGCCAGGCGAGCTCGGCCCATCTTCCGGCTGGCCTCGCGAAGGGCGATCACGACCGCATGGGCCGTCGGATCGTCCATCTCGGCGACCTTGTCGTGACCCCGCGCCACCATCGCGTCGTCGACCACGGCGACCGCGCCGATCGGCGCCTTGCCTTGATCGAGGGCGACCTGAGCCTCGGCCAGCGCCTCCCCCATGAAGAGTTCGTAGTTCATGGTCGGATCATACAGGCGCCGAAGGCGGGTTCGCGATGCTTGAATCGCCCGCCGCGTCGGCGGCCCCGCCCACCACGTCGGCCGCATCGGGCGCGTCGGTCGCGAGTTCACGTATTGCCCTGGCAATCACGGAGACGTCCTCGTCAGCGTGGCCCGTGGCGATCAAGCGGTCCTCGAGCGTGGCCACGAGAAGGGCCAGCGGCAGCATCAAGCCCACGCCATCCGCAAGGCCGAGCGCGATGCCGAGATCCTTGCGATGCAGGGACGTGCGGAAACCCAACGGATATTCGTCCTCGATCATCCGGCCGCTTCGATTTGTCAGAACCCAGCTGTTCGCAGATCCGCCGGACAGGGCCGAGACCAGCTCCGCCGGGTCCAGACCGGCGCGCAAACCCAGGACGAGACCCTCCGCCACGGCGAGGTACGTACCGCCGATGATCACCTGGTTCACGGCCTTGGCAACCTGGCCGCTGCCGAGCGGCCCGAGGTGAGTGATCGTCTTGCCCATGGCCCCGAGAACCGGCATCGCTCTGGCCACATCCGCGTCGGCCCCACCGACGAACATCGTTAAGGTCGCGAGGCGGGCTCCGTCCGACCCGCCCGACACCGGCGCGTCGACCATTGCCACTTGCCTGGTCGCAAGTCTCTGCCCGAATCCGCGGGTCGCTTCCGGCGAGATCGTGGAACAGTCGATGACAAGGCTGCCGGCAGGAGCGGACTCCGCGATGCCGTCGGGGCCGAAGAGAACGGCCTCCACATCGGGCGTGTCTGAGACACACACGACCGTGATGTCCGAGGCGGCCGCCACGTCGCCGGGCGACGACCCTGCCCGCGCCCCCAGCGCGACCAGTTTCGCGGCTTTGCCCGGCGTGCGATTCCAGACACTGACCGTGGCGCCGGCCTTGAGCAGGTTCGCGGCCATAGCGGAGCCCATCGTCCCCAGGCCGATAAATCCGATTCGCTCCATTCCACTCCTTTGCAGGCTGTCCTTTGCCGGATCTCGGCCACCGACACGGCCGCGTGACCACGGCTCGCAGGACGCGACCTCACGAGTCGCTGTTCTCAGCCACAATACCGACCATGAAGTTCTTCAGCCGCCAACCTCAGAATGGGTCGCACCTCACCGGAACGGGGGATACCGGGTCGAGCAGCGGCCGCCGCGGCAAAGGCCTGCGCCGGCTGGTCTCCGCGATCCTGCTGCTCGGCCTGCTGGCGGCGTTCACCCGACCGGGCAAGAAGGCGACGCGGTCAATCGCCCGCCGCCTCGACGCCCGAGTCGAATGCTTCACGGAGCCCGGCAGCAGCGCCTACGTCCGCATCTTCGCGCCGATCTTCGGTCGCCTCTACGTCAGCGTCGCCTCGGACGTCGTCCGTGAGCTCAAAGCCCGCGGTGGAACCCGCGGCGCGACGATCGTCGATCTTGGCTGCGGCCCAGGCGATCTCGTCGTCGAGATCTCACAGCGAGTGAAAGATGCCCGGATTACGGGCATAGACCTCTCACCGAGCATGTTGCTCTGGGCCGGCCGCCACGCGACCACAGATGGACGCATCAAGTTCCTGGTGGGCGACGCGGCCGCGATGCCGTTCGACGACGCCTCTGTCGACCTGGTGGTCTCAACATTGAGCATGCACCACTGGGACGATCCGTCGGGCGTCTTCGCCGAGATCGATCGGGTTCTCCGGCCGGGCGGCGTGGCCCTCATCTACGACCTGGGCCTGCTCGCCTACACGCCCGAAGAGATGGACGAGGTTGCCATCGCGGCGGGCCTTGAGTCGGAAGACATCGTGCGGGAGCGAGCACGAGGCGGGCTCATCTCCACGTTCTTCGTTCGCTACAAGCTCGAGGGCGTGGACTAGCCTGGACCGGCGATGATCGCTATCGGCCGACGCCTGATCGAAGATTCGGGGTCAACCCTTGCGGCGGCCTTGCTGCGTCGGGCGTCCACCATGCTAGAATCCCGGCCGCTGTGGCTCTGGAGAGGTCGCATAGTGGTCTANNTTCAAATCCCTCCCTCTCCGCCAGATCGTTCAACTTCGAGAACAGCGGCGTGCGCCCGTAGCTCAGTGGATAGAGCGCCAGGTTGCGGACCTGGAGGTCGTGGGTTCGAGTCCCGCCGGGCGCGCCAACCATCAATTCAGACTCCCGACCCCGAGCCAGCCCTCGGGGTCGATTTCTTTTGCGGTACAGTCGGTTCCGCGAGCAGTGAAGACCAGAGCCCAGGCGAGCGGCCGGCGGGACTCGGAACCATTCGGGACGCCACTCCCGAGCGCGACGCCGAGGTCTGCCTGGACATCTACGCCCCGTACGTGCGCGACACGGCGGTCTCGTTTGAGGAAGCGATCCCGAGCGTCGCGGAATTCGAGGGCCGCATCCGCAAGACGACGGTCACTCATCCGTGGCTCGTCATGGAAATCGAGGGCCATGTCGTCGGCTATGCCTACGCCAGTCAGCACCGTCCTCGCGCGGCTTACCGTTGGACCGCCGAAGTGACGGTTTACATCGACACCCATCACCACCGGGCCCGTATCGGGCGCCGGCTGTACGCCGAGCTCCTGAGTCGTTTGCGGCGGCAAGGGTTCCGATTGGCCGTCGCGGGGATCACGCTGCCCAAATGACGCCAGTGTGGGACTGCACGAGGCAATGGGTTTCCAGCTGGTCGGCGTCTATGGGCGGATGGGCTGGAAGTTGGGAGCCTGGCACGACGTCGGCTGGTGGCAGCTTGATCTTGCGCCGGGGAGCGACGGCGATCCGACCGAACCGTCCCCGCCCAACTTGCCACGAAATCCGCTCGATTCAATTTGACACCCGCTGCAGCGCCCGCTACTGTCGCGGAACCGCAATGAACACCCTTTACTTTTATCCCAACCCGGCATGACCGTTCCCGGAGCCTAGGCCCGGGATCGCGGGTCACGCCGGGTGCAGCAGAGGCAATGCCTCTGCTTTTTTGTTGCCCGACCATTGACCCTTCGCCGGCAGGCCCCCACAAGGAGGACCGCCAGATGATTATCGTGATGGCCACGAACGCCACGGAAAAGGAAGCCGATAACGTCCGCGACGAGATTCGGCAGCGCGGCCTGACGGCTCATGACAACTACGGCACTCAGCGGGTCGTGATCGCGGTACTGGGCGACGTTGCTCCGGTGAGGGACGTACTCATGGGCAAGCTCTCCGTAATGCCCGGCGTTGAGTCGGTGACTCCGATCAGCCGGCCATACAAGCTGACCTCTCGTGAATCGCACCCGGAGGACACGGTCATCGAGGTGCTGGGCACAAAGGTGGGCAACGGCAACCTGACCATAATGGCCGGCCCATGCTCGATCGAAGGCCGCGACATGATGCTCGAGACCGCCCAGGCAGTCGCCGCTTCCGGCGCCACGATCCTGCGCGGCGGTGCGTTCAAGCCGCGGACCAGCCCCTACGCGTTCCAGGGACTGGGAATCGAGGGCCTGAAGTACCTCGCCGAGGCCAGCAAGCTGACCGGCCTGCCCACGATCACAGAGGTCATGGAGCCGAGCCAGGTCGACGTGGTAGCCGAGCACTCCGACATTCTCCAGGTCGGCACTCGAAACATGCAGAACTACTCCCTGCTGACCGCCGTCGGCAAGGCCGGCAAGCCGGTCATGCTCAAGCGCGGTTACGGCGCCACGATCGAAGAGTGGCTCATGGCCGCCGAATACATCGTCTCGTCCGGAAACCCGCACGTGATCCTGTGTGAGCGGGGCATTCGGACGTTCGAGACATACACGCGCAACACCCTGGATCTGACGGCCGTGCCGCTTCTCCACCACCTCACCCACCTGCCGGTGATCGTGGATCCGAGCCACGCCACCGGCAAGCGCTGGCTGGTCAAGCCGATGGCCCTGGCCGCGGTCGCGGCCGGCGCGGACGGAATAATGGTCGAGGTTCATCCCAACCCGGATCAGGCGCGCTCCGACGGCGAGCAGTCGCTCACATTCGACCAGTTCGCGGACATGGCCAGCGCCCTCAACCAGATCCACGAGATGGTCAAGACGCTCAACAAGGATCCGTTCACGATGCCCGGCCAGGTCAAGGTCGGCGGCACGAGCAAGCACTAGGGGCAGGCATCGCATATGGGTACGCCGCCACTTGCCGGGGAGTCGTCCCGGTCGGTCTCCGAGGCCACGCATCTGCGCGGCGAGCCGAGGCTGCCCGGCGACAAGTCCATTTCGCACCGCGCCCTGATCCTGGCCGCCCTGGCCGAGGGTGAGTCCCTCATAACCGGAGCGGGCGACGGCCGCGATGTGGCCTCGACAGCCACGATCGTGGCCGCTCTCGGAGCCACCGTGGAGCGGGTCTCGGAAGATGGGCTCAACGTCGACTACCGAGTTGCTTCACCGGGCGCTGATGGGCTCCACGAACCCCTCGGCATCCTGGACTGCCGCAACTCCGGAACCAGCCTGAGACTGTGCTCCGGCGTCCTGGCGAGCCTGCCCTTCTTCTCCATTCTGGACGGCGACTCGTCTCTGAGGAGCCGTCCGGTGGCCCGCATCATTGAACCGCTGCGCCTCATGGGCGCGGAGCTGCATGCCCGCAAGTCGGATGCTCTTCCACCGCTCGTCGTGATCGGCCGGCAGAAGCTCCACGGCATCGATTACACGACACGTGTCCCGAGCGCACAGGTCAAGTCCGCAATTCTGCTGGCGGGGCTCCGCGCCGAGGGGCCCACAACGGTCCGCGAGGTAGTAGCCACACGCGATCACACTGAACGAATGCTGCGTGCCCGCGGCGTGGCCGTTCGGCGCGAGCCGGAATCCGAGGCGGCCGGTGGTTCGGCAGCCTGGACACTCGACGGCGGCGCGCGACTGAAGCAGATAGATCAACACGTCCCGGGCGACATCTCGGCGGCGGCGTTCTGGCTGGTTGCGGCCGCGATCCACCCCGACTCTGAACTGACGCTGCGCGATGTCGGCGTGAACCCGACGCGGATTGCGGTAATCAGCATTCTCGGCCGCATGCATGCCCGGATTGCCGGCGATGTCTTCCACAGCACGCGGGTTCTCGGCGGCGAGCTGACTTGTGACCTGTCTGTGGCCTCGAGCGACCTGGAAGCCACTGACATAACCCCTGAAGAAGTCGCCGCCGCAATCGACGAGATCCCGATCCTTTGCCTGGCGGCCACTCAGGCGCGGGGCAAGACCACCATCCGCGGAGCGGGAGAGCTCCGCAACAAGGAATCCGACCGAATCGCGGGGGTTGCGGCCGGTTTGAGCGCGCTTGGAGCCCGGATCAGCGTCGAAGGCGACAACATCACAATCGACGGACCAACTAAGCTCGTGGGGGCTCCAACCCAGGCTCTCGACGACCACCGGCTGGCGATGACATTTGCTGTTGCCGGCCTCATCGCTTCCGGCTCTACTTCGATCGACCGCGCCGACAGCGCTGCCGTCTCGTATCCGAGCTTCTTCACCGAACTGGAAAGGCTGCAAGCATGACCAACCGAGTCGTCCTCATCGGCCACCCGGTCGCCCATTCCTTCTCGGCCGCCATGCAGCAGGCTGCCTTCGACGCGCTCGAGATCGACGCCCGGTACGAGCTGTGGGACCGCCGGCAGATCGACCTTGCGGAAGCGATCGCCCAGCTTCGAGGCGAGGAATTCCTCGGGGCGAACGTGACTATTCCTCACAAGGAACACGTCGTGCCGATGATGGACCGGCTGACCGACGATGCTCAAGCCACCGGCGCAGTGAACGTGATCTCGCGCGAAGGCAAGAAGCTCGTCGGCCACAACACCGACGTCACGGGCTTCAAGGTCGCCCTGGACAAGATCGTCGGCCGGCAGAAGATGCCCCGTCAGGCTGTGGTGCTCGGTGCCGGCGGCGCGGCGCGAGCCGTGGTCTCCGCCCTCATCGGCGAGGGATTCCAGAGGGTCGTGATCTTCAACCGGCACCTCCATCGAGCCGAAGCGCTGGTGCGCTACTTCGGCAAGAGCGCCGCTCACATGGACCTGCGAGCGATGCCGTGGCACGAGTCGGTGCTCGAAGCCGAGGTGTCCAAGACCAAGGTTCTGGTCAACGCCACGGCCGTCGGCATGGCCGCCGGAGAAACGCCCATACCGGCCGAATTGCTGCCGCCCGACATCTTCGTCCTGGACTTGATCTACAACCCTCCCGTGACCCAGCTGATCAAGGACGCGACCGCGGCCCGCGACGCCGTCATCGGCGGCGAGCCGATGCTCCTTCAGCAAGGCGCCCGAGCGTTCGAACTCTGGACCGGCAAGCCGGCCCCGATCGAAGTGATGCAGGCGGAACTCGACCGCGCCCGCGAACACGGGCTTCTTCAGGTCGAGATCGACATGGGTCCGGCGGGCGACTCCGCATCTGCGCCCTCGGCCTAGGGACGGGCAACGATGGGCCGACTACGCTTCCTCACGACCGGTGAATCGCACGGCCCGGCGTTGTCGGCGGCAATTGAAGGCATTCCTGCCGGCCTGCGCCTGACTGCCGATCAGATTGCCCTGGATCTGGCGCGTCGACAGCGCGGCTACGGTCGCGGAGCACGCAGCGCCTCCATCGAGCAGGACCGCGCCGAAATCATGGCCGGGGTTCGACACGGGCTGACCCTCGGCTCGCCGATCCTGCTCCTGATCCGCAATCGCGACTGGGCCAACTGGACACGGGTCATGCAGATCGAGCCACTCACCGACGAGCAGGCGGCCGAGCTAGCCGGGATGGTCGAGGCCGGCGACAAGAAGGCCACGCCCATCACCCATCTCCGCGCCGGCCACGCGGACCTGGCCGGAGCGACCAAATACGGTTTCGACGACGTCCGGAACATCCTCGAGCGAGCCTCGGCCCGCGAAACTGCCGCTCGAGTCGCGGCCGGTTCCGTGGCTCGAGCCCTTCTGGCCGAACTGGGCATCGACGTGTGGTCGTACACCGCGGAAGTGGCCGGCGTGGCCATCGATCCCGCCGTGGCCATCGATCCCGCCGTGGCCATCGATCCCGCCGCGGCCGCTCGCTCCCGCGAGGAGGCGGAGGCCAGCCCGCTGCGCTGTCCCGACGCGGCCGCCGAGGAACGGATGATCGCCCGCATCAACGAGGCGCGCAGCGCCGGCGACACCGCCGGGGGCGTGATTGAAGTCGTGGCGACGGGCGTTCCGATCGGGCTGGGCAGCCACGTTCAGTGGGATCGCCGGCTCGACGCTGCCCTGGCCGGCGCCGTGATGAGCATCCCCATCGTGAAGGGCGTGGAGTTCGGGCTGGGATTCGAGCAGACCCGACGGTTCGGCTCCGCAGTCATGGACGTGATCGAAGGCCGCGACGCCGCCGGTGTGTGGTCCCGAGCCACGAACAACGCCGGGGGCCTCGAGGGCGGCATGTCGAACGGCCAGCCCATCGTCGTTCGCGGCGCCGTCAAACCCATCTCCACTCTGCCCCGTCCCCTGCCCTCCGCCGATCTCGTCACCGGCCGGTCCGTGGAGAAGGGCCACTACGAACGCTCCGACATCTGCGTCGTTCCCGCGACGGGCGTCGTGGCCGAGGCGATGGTCTGCCTGACACTGGCCGATTTCGTGCTGGACAAGTTCGGCGGCGACTCCCTGCCCGAGCTGCTGGACAACTTGGCCCGCTACCGGCAACGTGTCGCGGCCGGACCCGCTGCCGAGTCGACAGCACGGAACGCCGCGGGCGGTGCCGCACCGGCCGAGAGCGAATAGCCATGGATCTCGTTCTCGTCGGCCTGTCCGGCAGCGGCAAGAGCGCCGTCGGGCGCCGCCTGGCCAGTCGCCACAACGCCACCTTCATCGACCTCGACGAGCTGATCGAGCGGCAGACGGGCAAGTCGGTGCAGGCTATCTTCGCCGACGACGGCGAGGCGACGTTCCGGTGCCACGAGCGTCAGGCGGTGCTATCGCTTGGCCCGGCCGACACGGACCCCGAGCTGCGGCGAGTCATCGCCACCGGCGGTGGCACGGTCATCGATCCACGCAATCGCTGGCTCCTGTACCGGGGCCGCTTCGCGGTCTGGCTCGACGGCGCCCCCGAGGTTCTGGCCAGCCGACTGGCACGCAGTTCCAACGTCCGGCCGCTGGTCGCGGGCCACGACCCGCTGACCCGGTTGCAGGAGCTTTCCGCCCAGCGGCGTCGCTTTTACGCCCCGGCACTTCAGCTGGGTGGTACGGCTCGACCGGAAGACGTCATGCGCAACCTCGAAGACCATCTGGCCGGCGGAGTCTCGCAGAACGTCACAACGCTGCGGGCCGACACGGCGATCGGGCAAATCGAAATCGGCTACGGCATAGCGGCCGAGGCGGTAGGTGCGGCGCTTCTCCGGAGCGATGCGAGGCGAGCGATCCTGCTGGTCGAGCCACAGTCGTGGGAGGTTGCGGGCTCGTCAATCGCCACGGCCCTGACCTCAGGAGGCTGGTCGGTAGAGCGGATCATGCTGCCGCGCGGCGAGGACGCCAAGCGCATGTCCGTGATCGAGGATACATGCCGCGCGCTGGCCCAACTCCATGTCGATCGGAGGGAGACTCTCGTCGCGATCGGCGGTGGAGCGCTAACCGACACGGCCGGATTCGTCGCCGCGGTATACCTGCGGGGCATCTCGGTAATCCACGTGCCGACCACTCTTGTGGGTCAGGTTGACGCGGCGCTAGGCGGAAAGACGGCCGTCGACATCCCCGAGGGCAAGAACCTGGTCGGCGCGTTCCACCAACCCGAGGCCTTCATCGCGGACATATCGTTCTTGACGACGCTGCCAATTCGCGAACGACGCGCCGCTCTGGGCGAAGTCGTGAAGATGGCCGTCCTCGGCGACGAGCGGCTGCTGGAGCTGGTCGAAGCGTCGGGTGATTCGTTTGCCTGCGGCGAAGCGGAACCGATCGAGTCCGGGGCTGTGGCCGAGATGGTCGAACGCTGCGTCTGGGCGAAGGTCGAAGTTGTGACCGCCGACGAGCACGAGGCCAACGCGCGGATGAAGCTCAACCTGGGCCACACGATCGGCCACGGCATCGAAGCGGCCGCCGGCTACAACACCATCCTCCACGGCGAGGCCGTCGCCTACGGACTCCGCGGCGCCTTCGCGATCTCCCTGGCGATGGGCTTGACCACTCCCGAGCGAGCAGCTCGGATCAACTCTCTGCTCGACCGGCTGGAGCTGGGCGTCGAACCGCCGGCCGTCGAGGGCGCGACGGTGATGGAGCATATGGCCGGCGACAAGAAGCACGCCTCCGGCCGGTTGAATTGGGTGCTTCCGACAGATTCGGGTGTCACTATCCGAACGGACGTGCCGGCAGAAGCGATCGAAGCCGGACTCGCGGCCGCACTGAGGACCGCACCCGTAGGCGGGACCGGCTCGGGAGCATCGGAGGGAGGCCGAGCATGACTCGAGTCCTCGTCGTCAACGGCCCCAACCTCAATCTCCTCGGCACCCGCGAGCCGGAGATATACGGCCACACGACGCTTGCCCAGATCGAAGATGGGCTCCGAGCAAGGGCAGCCGAACTCGGCCTCGAGGTCGAGTGTTTCCAGTCCAACCACGAAGGCGCCATCCTGGATCGCCTGCACGTCCGCGACTTCGACTGGGCGATCGTGAACGCGGGTGGCCTGACCCACACCAGCGTGTCGTTGCGAGACGCCCTCAAGGGCATCGGCCGGCCCTTCGTCGAGGTCCATATCTCCGACCCGGACAGTCGCGAGGAGTTCCGGCGCGTCAACTACCTCCACGACATCGCCGCAGAACGAGTCGTCGGCAAGGGTCCATCGGGCTACACGCTGGCCCTCGATCTCATTGCCGCCAGGAACGGGGCGCCGGCAGAATGAGCGCCGAACTCGACTCGCTTAGAGCGGAGATCGACGCCCTCGACCGCGAACTGGTCGCTCTGCTGAATCGACGTGCCTCCATCGCACTCGCCGCCGGCAAGGCCAAGACGTCCCAGGGTCGACCGATTGCCGATGCGGACCGCGAGCGCGAGGTGCTGCTCCGAGTGGCCATGGCGAACCAGGGCCCCTTGCCGCAGGACGCTCTTCTGGGCCTGTACCGGGCGTTGATCGAGACGATCAAACGACTCGAGGAAAGCGACAAGGACGGCCACCGCCCGGCCTGACGTCATCGCAGACTCGGTTGCGATGGCAGACTTGCTGAACCTTTTCTGCAACACAACTATCCCGGTAATCCCATACGGAAATCGGACGCGGCCTCCGACAACCTCTGGGAATGAGTAATCACGAGACCGCCGCGACTCAATCCAGGCGGGTCCAGGCCGACCCGTGCGATCGTCTGCCCTCAAAGCGCTGGCGATTGGCTCGAATTGCGCTGGCTCCGGGGGTGGCCGTCGTGGCCGCCCTCCTGTGGACCAGCATCTACCTGTTCCTTGCCGCCGGGGCGCCGACCGCCACGGGCCACTGCCCGGCCTCCGACGTCCTCTTGCTACCGATCGGGGCGATCGTGTGCATCGGAGCCCTTGCCGCCGGGCGTGGCGCAGGACCCTCAGCCAGAGTTCGGCTGCCTTGGCGGATCATGGCCCTGGCCGGCGCAACGATGGCCGTGGTCGACTTTGGACTGCTGCTGTCCGAGCCCGGCCTCGGTGTGCTTCATCTCCAGATCGGCGGCATCGCCCAGGCCCTCCCCGTCCTGTTCGTCGCCGCGGCCCTGATCGCCTTCGGCGCGACGCCCAATGCCAAGCCACGTCCGCGCAGCCAGGTCCTGCTGGACCTGATGGGCGTAGCGGTCGTTACGGGACTCGCGATCTGGTCACTGGATCGGGACGCGCTGCAGGCGGCCGCCGGGGCGGACGAGACCGTCCGCGCGATCGTCGGTATCGGCGCCTTCCTGGGAGTCGTGGCGATCTCGAGAGTCGCACTGAGGCCGACCGAGGCCATCTCCAACCGTGGAGCCACGCTACTGGTGCTCGGCACCGCGATCGGCCTGGTCGGCCTGTTCGCATCCACCGGCCCCGGTTTGGCGTCCTCCGCCGGGCAGGAACTGGCGCGGGCCGCCAACGCGATCTTCCTCTGCTCAGCCGTGGCCACGTGTGTCGCGGCCGCTCGCTCACCGGGCGGTCGGGGTCTCGCCCGCGATCCTCACGGACCAAGCCTGCTGTTCTACGCCATGGTGACCATAGGATCGGCCCAGCTCGCCTTCCTGATCCTGGATCTCGGAGCTCACTACCTCGTCGTGGCGGTAAGCTGTCTGGCCCTGACCAGTCTGATCGTGGTTCGCAATTTCTTCACCGTGCGAGAGGCCGTGATGGCGGATCGAGACTGCCGCAAGACCGAGGCCCATTTCGGCTGGCTTGTCCGCAACTCATCGGACTTCATCATGGCAGTCGACCCCACAGGCAAGATCGACTACGTCAGCCCATCGGTCGAGCGCCTGTTGCAGTCGCCCGCCCACATCCTGCTCGGCACTCCCCTCCCGGACCTGGCCCACCCCGAAGACGCGGCGGAGCTGAAGGCCCTGATCGACCGGGCCATGGCATCGCCCGGCCGTCGATTCAGCGGCGAGTGGCGTGTCGCTCAACCCGACGGCACCTGGCTTCCAGTGGAGACGGTCGCCGCCAGCGACGAGGGCGATTTCGGCCCGAGAGGCGTTGTGTTGAACACTCGCGACCTGCAGGAACGCAAGGTCCTCGAGCAGAAGCTCGTCTTCCAGGCATTCCACGACCCTCTCACGAGGCTGGCGAATCGCAGCCTGTTCCGCGAGCGCGTGGAGCATGCCCTGGACCGGAGGACCGTCGGCGAGATCGCCGTCATGTTCATCGATCTCGACAACTTCAAGACGATCAACGACAGCCTGGGCCACGCTGCCGGCGACCACGTCCTGGTGGAGATGGCGCACCGCCTGCGCTCGTGTCTGCGGACCGAAGACACCGCGGCTCGACTGGGCGGCGACGAATTCGCGGTATTGCTCGAAGACGCGGAAGTGACAGCCGCGGCCCGCATCGCCGAGAGGATTCGGGCGACCCTGGGTACGGCCTTCTGGGTTCTTGGGCAGGAGGTCTACGTGAGCGCCAGCATCGGCATCGCCATCGGCCGCGACGGCGATGCGGCCGGCGACCTGCTGCGCAACGCGGACGTGGCCATGTACACCGCCAAGCAGAAGGGCAAGTCCAGGTTCGAGCTATTCGAACCGGCGATGCACGACGCCGTGGTCGCTCGCCTGGGCCTCGAAGCCGAGCTACGGCGAGCCATCGAACGCCAGGAGTTCGTCGTCCACTACCAGCCCATCGTTCGACTCGAGACCGGCGCCGTGATCGGGGCGGAGGCGCTGGTGCGCTGGCAGCATCCGACTCGCGGACTCGTTCCGCCACTCGAGTTCATTCCCCTCGCCGAGGAGACCGGGCTCATCGTGCCGCTGGGAAGCTGGGTTCTACGTCAGGCCTGCCATCAGCTTGCCGAGTGGCAGAAGGCCCGCGGCGGCGGCGAACCATTCGTCATGAATGTGAACCTCTCGAGCCGGCAGCTCGTGCGCGATTTGATCGCCGACGAAGTCGCCGAAGCCGTCGACGAATCCGGAATCCGGGCCAGTTGGCTGGTACTCGAGGTAACCGAAACTGTTCTGATGGCCGATCCGATACTTGCGGCAACCGCCCTTGCCCACATTCGCGACCTCGGCGTCAGGGTGGCTTTGGACGACTTCGGTTCCGGCTACTCATCGCTCAGTCACCTGCGTCGATTCCCAATCGACATCGTCAAGATCGACAAATCGTTCGTGGACGACGTCACGCACGAAGGCGCCGATTCCGCGATCGCCAGAGGCATCATCGAACTGGGCCGGGCCATGCAAATACACACCGTGGCCGAAGGCATCGAGGGCGACGACCAGGCGGAAGTGCTTCGAACGCTCGGCTGTGAATTCGGCCAGGGCTACTACTTTGCGAAACCGCTGGAGCCAGCCGCCTGGGGTGACCTCCTCGGGCTGGAGCAGGGCGGTGGCGCCACTGCCGACGGACCGCAAGCCGTGGCCGATACCTCCGCCACGAGCGCCGTCGCACCTGGCAAGAAGCCGAGCGGGCGAGGGTCCCACGCCGCCAAATCTCGACGACGCGCCGCCGCCTGACCCGTTCCCGGCTCGGACCGCAACCCGCCTTCACCGCAATTCCGCCACCATTCCGAGCGGAGCGGTACGATACCCGACGCGTACGCACCAACTTTGAGTGCCGCCCGGGCCTGGCTCCCCGGAGAACTGGCGTCAGGTCGTTCAACAGGGAAGCAGCTGTGCCGTCGGCGCTCGCATCAGAGGGTATGAAACAGATGGCCATTCGCTCTCGAAACAATGGGAGCTCATCTACGTCCGCTCGTCACCGCAACGCCCGCCGGTCGATTCTCAAGACGACCGTCATGGGCCTGACCATCCTTGCGGCGACCCTGGCACTGGCTGGTTGCGGTGACGTCACCACGCCCACGCCCAGGCCAACACGGACTCCGCGCCCCACGCCCACGCCGGTGGTATCCCCCACGCCCACGCCCACGCTCGCACCAACGCCCACGCCATCCAGCGGCATCAGCGCCGTGGGCTCGATGGTGGAGGCCCACCTCGGACAGACCGCCACACTCCTACAGGATGGGCGGGTCCTGATCACTGGCGGTACGGACGCGCTCGGTCGTGCCCTCAACACCGCCGACGTCTACGACCCCAAGACCGGTGCGTTCACGGCGACGGGGCCGATGAACGAAGCCCGCTCCAACCATTCCGCAGCGCTGTTGCCGGACGGCCGAGTGCTGATCGCCGGCGGGGCCGGCACCACTGCCGAGCTCTACTACCCGGCGACGGGTAAGTTCATCGAGGTCGGGTCGATGACGGCCGCTCGCTACTCGGCGACCGCAACGACGCTGAGCGATGGCCGCGTCCTGGTCGCCGGCGGAACGACCGGTACCAAGCCGCTGGCTACCGCGGAACTGTTCAATCCTGCGACCGGCAACTTCCTGGCCACAGGGTCAATGACCGTGGGACGATCCGTCCACACGGCAACGCTCCTCGCCAATGGTACCGTCCTGATCGCGGGCGGCGGCTCGGGGACCGTCCAGCTGGCCACCGCTGAGACCTACAACCCCACCACAGGCAAATTCAAAGCCACGGTCGGCAAGATGCATTCCGTTCGCGCCGGAGCAGCGGCCATCAGACTCAGCGACGGCCGCGTCCTTATCGTCGGTGGCCTCAAGACGACGTTCACGACCGGCAAGACGGGCAAGACAACAACGACTTACCTCGCCACAGCCGAGATCTACAACCCGGCCAACGGCAAGTTCTCCAGCACGGGTGGTATGACCGCGGGTCGAGAGTACGCCGCCCTCGCCCTTCTCAAGAACGGTACCGTCGTCGTGGCGGGCGGTCTCAGTAAGGGCTTCGCGCCCCTGGGCACGGTCGAGCTCTTCAATTCCGCGGGGGGCGGGTTCAAGGCCGCCGGGAATATGTCCACCAAGCGGGCTTTCTGCACGGCGACCACGCTCCAGGACGGCCATGTCCTGATCGTCGGTGGCTGGGCCGACAACAAGGCCCTTGCTTCCGCCGAGCTCTACAACCCGTAAATCGCGCCGCCAACGCCACACCCAGGAGACGGAGCGGCCGTTACCTTCGCGTCGCGGCCCTCAGCTCCGCTATGAGGCCGGCCAGGGCAGCCGTATCTCGCCCGTCGGGGCCGAGTGAGTCGATGAGCGCTGAGGCGACGATCACCCCGTCGGCGCCGGCGTCGGCCAGCATCCGGACGTGGGCGGGCTTGCTGACACCGAATCCGACGGCCACCGGCAGCGGAGAATCCGCCCTGGCAGCCGCGACCAGATCCACGACCGATGCCGGAAGGGTCGTCCGCGCGCCGGTAACGCCGACCAGCGACACGCAGTAGAGAAAGCCACCCGACCTGCGGGCGACCTCGGCCCGGCGTCGCGGGAGCGTGGTTGGGGCGACGAGGTAGACGACGGCCAGGCCTACATCACGAGCCACGGCTTCGAAGCGCCGTCCTTCGTCCGGAGTCAGGTCCGCGACGATTACCCCGCTCGCCCCGGCTTGAGCCAGACGCGTCGCCACGTTCCTGCCATCGCCGCCGCCGATTATCTGGTTCGCGTAGCACATCGGGACCAGCGGGACGTCGGGACGGGCCCTGGCGATCGCCCCGATCAAAGCCACGGAACTGGAAAGCGTCGCGCCGGCGAGCAACGCCGCGTGGGAGGCTCGTTGAAGCGTGGCTCCGTCCGCCATCGGATCCGAGTACGGCAGCCCGACCTCCAGCAGATCGGCACCGGCGTCGATCGCGGCTACCGCCGCTGCTAGAGCGCCGTCGGCGTCGGGATAGCCCGCCACCACATACGGGATCAGCGCGGCACGGCCGTCGGCACGAGCACGCATGAATGCGGCCGCGATGCGGTGCGCCCCGGCTGTGGCGTTGGTGCCCGGCTCGGACGGAGCGGCTCGGGTCTGGACGGCAGCCGGGGTAGGCGCGGCCGTGCCCGTTGGGGCTGGCACGGCCGCACCACGAGTGACGGCTGTCGATGGTCGGGATTCGGTGGTCATCGACCTACCTCCTTGAGTCCGATGGCGGCCAGGTCCTTGTCGCCGCGGCCGGACAGGTT
>PMLK01000112.1 GCA_003158875.1 Chloroflexota bacterium | reverse complement strand
CAGGACATTCTTGCGCATCGCCGCCACGGTCTCCCGAGCGATCACGTTGGACCCGATGGCGGCCTGAACGGCGATCTCGAACATCTGGCGGGGAATGAGTCCGCGCAACCGGTGGACCAGTTCGCGACCAATCGCTTGAGCGCGGTCCTTGTGAACGATCACCGACAGCGCATCGACTGGCTCGCCCGCGACAAGCACATCGACCTTGACCAGCTTGGCGGCGCGGTAGCCGATCTCCTCGTAGTCCATCGAGGCGTAGCCCTGCGTCCTGGTCTTGAGCTGATCGAAGAAGTCGACGATGACCTCCCCGAGCGGCAGTTCGAAGTTGAGCAGCACGCGCTTCGGGTCGAGATACTCCATCTCCAGGAACGTGCCCCGGCGGTTCTTGGTCAGCTCCATCAAGGTTCCGATGTAGGTGCTCGGCGTCACGATTCCGAGTTTGACCCACGGTTCCAGGATCTCCTCGATCACGCCCGCGTCGGGCATCTTCGAGGGGTTGTCGACGCTGACCGTCCCGCCGTTGTTGATCATCACGACTTGATACTCAACGGAAGGCGCCGATGCGATCAGTTCCTGCCCGAACTCGCGCTCGAGGCGCTCCTGGATGATCTCCATGTGCAGGAGGCCGAGGAAACCGCAGCGGAAGCCGAACCCGAGCGCGACCGAGCTTTCGGGCTCGAAGGAGAAGCTGGCGTCGTTGAGGTGCAGCTTTTCCATGGCGTCGCGGAGGTTCGGATACTCAGAGCCGATGATCGGATAGATGCCCGCGAAGACCAGCGCCTTGGCGGCCTGGTACCCGGGCACCGGACTGGCGGCCGGCCGATCGACCAGCGTGAGCGTGTCGCCGACCTGCGCGTCTCGAACGCTCTTGAGACCGGTCGCCACGTAGCCCACGTCGCCGGCGTGGATCTCCGTCATCGAAACGAGCTGCGGCCGGAAATAGCCGAGTTCAATCAGCTCGGCCTCGGCGCCGGAGCCCATCAAGCGGATGTTGTCGTGCGCCCGCAGAGTCCCCTGGGCCAGGCGGACGTAGACGATCACGCCCTTGTACGCGTCGTAGTGCGAGTCGAAGATCAGGCCCTGGACCGGCGCCTCCGGATCGCCCTTCGGCGCCGGGATGCGCTGCACGATCGCCTCGAGGATCTCGGCGACACCGGTGCCGTCCTTGGCGGAAGCCAGCAGAACTTCCTCGCGCGGCATCGCCAGGACACTCTCCAGCTCCTCGATGACCACATCCGGCTGGGCCGACGGCAGGTCGATCTTGTTGAGGACCGGAATGATCGTCAGGTTCTGCTTGAGCGCGAGATGGACGTTAGCCAGCGTCTGGGCCTCGATGCCCTGAGTGGCGTCCACGACGAGGATCGCTCCCTCACAGGCCTGGAGGCTGCGGCTGACCTCGTAGCTGAAGTCAACGTGGCCGGGAGTGTCGATCAGGTTGAGCCCGTAGGTCAGACCATCCTTGGCCGTGTACTCGAGCCGCACCGCTCGGGCCTTGATCGTGATGCCGTGCTCGCGCTCCAGGTCCATCGAATCGAGAACCTGGGCCTGCATCTGGCGGGCCTCGATGGTGTGCGTCATTTCGAGCAGGCGGTCCGCCAGGGTCGACTTGCCGTGATCGATATGGGCAATGATCGAGAAGTTGCGCAGGCGGTCTTGCGGAATTCGGTCAGTCACGTTGGGCAGTGTACCGGTGACGACTATCCGAGGTTCACTGCAGGTCGAACGGAGCCTGCGTCCACGTTAGACCGCCGTCGCTTGTCACGTAGAGGGCGAACCGATCCCCGCAGTAGCTGGGGGCGGAGCAACTCGTGTCGATACCCGTAGCTATGCCGTGGGTGCCGTCCCACCAATACGTGCTGCCGACACCCAGGAGACTCTGGCCTTGAACGAGGCTCCAGGTTCGGCCCCCGTCCAGTGTCTCGGCGAGCCTGGTTTGGGCAAACTGAGCCTGGACGACGGCGGTGGGCATGGGAGTCGCGCTCGGAGATGGCTCGACTGAAGGCGCCATCTCCACCACCGCAAACCAGTTCGTTGGGCCTGCGACGGACATCGAGTAGACCGCATCCGCAGCCACACCCGCAAGAGAGATGCCGAAGTCGTACTCCCTCTTCCACGTCGCTCCGCCGTCCGAGCTCCCGAACAACTGGTATTGGGGGATTGTCCCGCCGTCCACCTGGCACACGAGGCTCAAGTTTCCGGCCTCATCCGCTGCCAGCAACTCGACCCTGATTCCAGAACCGCCCGAGTCCGCGGCCACGCCCGGGGAAATGGATCCGGTATGCCAGGTCTGGCCGCCATCCTGGGTGACCGAAACGGCGGGCGCGGTCGAGCTCGCCACGTAACCGAGCGAGTTCGTGATCCAGGTTGGATCCTGCAGCACGTTGCCGGACAGACCGATGCAGGGATCGGTCGTCGGGCCAGACCAGGTTGCCCCTCCGTCCGCGGTCACATACCGCTGGCAGCTTGTGGCCTCGTCGTTCTTCGAGAGTCCGACTACAACAATGCCGTGGCTGGCGTCCCAGAAGTGATCGGTGCTGATGACTTGCCAGCCGTCGCTAGGCGAGTGGGATGCGTCCGGCATGACGGTAGTCACCGGCTCAGAGAGCCAGTTCAGGCCGCCGTCAGTGGTCCGCTCAGCCACGACTTCGAATGCGTCCTCCTCCTTCACCACCCGAGTCATCCAGCCATCCTGAGCGTCGACGAAATTGAGATTCACGAGGTCCTGCAATGCCAGCGCGGCACCGGCGGGCGGAAACTGTCGCGCCGGGGACCAAGTGAGTCCCCTATCAGCAGTTATACGAATCCCTGCGCCACCGATTCCCACGAAGCCGGCGGTCTGGTTCGGCAGAGCGATGACCACAAAGCCGCCTGCCGGCTCGGGCGTCGGTCCCGCGGATGGCGTCCCGACGCCTCCCCCTGGTACGGGCTGGAAGCTCAGCCAGGCAGCCGTCGCCAGGACGACGGCGACCACTGCGGAAAGGGCGGCAAGCCGGCCGAGATTCGCAGCCCCCGTCTGCACCCGGAACCAGCGACTGGAAGCGTGCGCTGACGGTTGCTGTGCCAGCAGTTCCACTCGGTCACGCATGTACTCGGGCACAGGCGGCGGAACTAGAGTCCGTCGAAGGACCGCTCTGACCTCAGCCTCCAACTCGACTTCGATGTCATCGCCGTTCATCGGGCATCCTCCAGCTGCGGACGCATCGACCGCAGCGCGCTGTGAAGTCGAGACTTGACTGTTCCGGACGGGACTTTCAGCCGGCCGGCGATCTCGTCAACCGGAAGATCGGCCCAGTACCGGAGTACGACCACAATGCGATGGTCGGCGTCCAGGCGAGCCAGGGCCCGCGCGATCGAATCGCTTGCCGACAACTGCCGACTGGCGTCCGGAACGGCCGGCTCTGTGGCTTCTTCGAGCGGCCGGATCCGCGACTTGGCTCGCTGCCGGAGCCGTTGCCTGCAGACATTGACGAGGATCCGTCCGAACCAGGCATCGAACCGGGTCGGGTCGCGCAGGCTCCGGCGTGCCTTCCAGGCCAGAGCGAAGGCGTCCTGAGTGGCATCGTCGGCATCGCCCGTATCGGCCAGGATCGCCCAGGCCAGACGGTACGCAGAGTCGAGGTGTCGACGCGTCAGCGCCGCGAAAGCTGCGTCGGCCGATTCGCCGCGCACCGAAACGCCCCGCTCTGCCGTGGCTGAAGTCACCGCGTCCTGCATGCTGGATACGATGACCGGCGAGGCCGTTTCGTTCACTTGAATGTTGATCCGCCAGCGCCCCCGGCGTTTGTGGTCAGATTCAAACCCGGGTAGCACGGTCCCAACTCCCGCCGCCGGCTGATCGCTCAGATGCAGACCAGAAGCCCAGATTCGGCCCCTTTTGGCGCGCCAAGGCCTGCAATTCGGCCCGAAACAGACCCACGAAAGCCGCCTCTCGGCGTAGCTATTGCTCTCGTGCTACCCGGGTTTGCAGTTGACTAGATTCGCGGCGGCGATGGTCCGACCGCCGCGCAACCAGCAGCGCGGGACGAAGCTCCGGGCGCGCGACACGGCCGCGGGCCTGGGCTCGCGGCCGCACGGCCGCGGACCGGGCCAGGCCGGGCGGACCGAAGCCCCGACTTTAATAGGTGACGACGCGCGGCAGGGCCTTGGCCTGCTCGACCCAGTCGGTAACCATTTCGACGGTCGGCAGCCGGCGGACGAGGTTGCGCGCGGCGTTGGCCTCGGCCAGCGTTTCGGTCAGGTTGGCCGGGTTTCGCTGCGCCAGTTCCGGAACCGTGTCGACGCCGCCGACCTCGAGCAGGTCCGAGTATTCCGAGCCGATACCTTTGACGCGGTACAGGTCGACGCGGTTGACCCACTTGAGGATCAAGGCGTGGCCGATGCCCGACTTGGTTTCGAGTTCCTCGCGGCCCTGGGCGGAGGCACCCTGCTCGAGCAGATCGTCGGTGGTCTTGACCCCGATCGCCTCGAGCTGTTCGGCATACTTGGGGCCGATACCTTCGACGTCGACGATGTTCACGGGACCCTCCAGGTGGCGGTGGCTCGATTGGGTGAGTGGATTATGCGGCCCGCCGCACTGCCCGGGTAGTGCCGACTCTAGCCCGTATCGCACGCGTGCGCGTATGCACGCGACTCTGCTACCATCAACCGTCGCGTCAGTCGGCCAAGTTTCGGTTGCCTGTCGCCTTCCTACTGCAGCACAGAGGTCTTCGAACTTTGGCCAAGACGCCACGAGGCTGGACCGGCGCCCGCACGCCGTCAGCGATCAAGCGGGTCCGCCAGGCAGAGCGCCGGCGGGCCATCAATCAACCGCGCAAGAGCGCGGCAAAGACGTACGCGGCAAACGCCATCAAGGTCGCCTCTGACGCCGGCTCGAGCGAGGCCCAAACGGCCACCGCTCTCGCCGAAGCGATGAGCGCCCTCGACCGCGCCGCGAAGGTTGGGGCGATTCACCCCAACAACGCCGCCCGACGCAAGTCCCGGCTCGCCCTCCGTCTAAACGCCATGGCGGAAGGCACGCTTACGCACACTACGACCAAGGCCAAGAGCACCGGCACTGCCGCCGCCATCAAGGCCTCGCGCAGCCGTATTGCGGCCTCCAAGGCAACCAAGGCCAAGGGTCCGCAGACTGCCGCCGGCAAGGCCAAGGCCGCGCTGTCCAAGTCGGCTCGACTCGAGGTCGCGCCCGTCGCTGCCGAGCCGACCAAGCCGGTAGTCAAGGCCGCAGCTAAGACGACTGCCAAGGCTCCGGCCGCAGCTAAGACGACTGCCGTCGCCAAGGCCCCCGTCGCCAAGGCCCCCGCCGCCAAGACCACTGCCAAGGCTCCGGCCGCCAAGACCACCGCCAAGGCTCCCGCCGCGGAAAAGCCTGCCAAGGCCGCGGCCAAGGCTGAGAAGCCTGCGGCCAAAGCCCCGGCCAAGACGGCGGCCAAGACGGCGGCCAAGGCCGCTCCCGCGAAGGCCGAGAAGAAGCCCAAGGCCTGATCTCACAGCGCCATTTCTGCGAGCCGGGTCGAAAGGCCCGGCTCGTTTGATTCGGAGGCAGCCATGGCCGATACCAGAGCCCACGCCGGAGAACTCGCTCGCGAAGCGATCGCCCGCGGCGATGTGACCGGCTGGTTCGACACCCTGTATCGGGAGTCCGAACGGGACGGCTTCCGGATTTCCTGGGTGGATCTCGCACCGAACCCCTATCTGGTCGATTGGCTGGCGGCGCACGCTTCGGCGGAGCACGCGTCGGCGGCACGCGGCCGAGCCCTGGTCGTCGGCTGCGGCTACGGAGATGACGCGGAGCTGCTCGCGCAACGAGGCTTCGACGTACTCGCGTTCGACGTCTCCCCTGCCGCCGTCGCCCGCTGCCACAGCCGCTTCCCGGGTTCGGCGGTCGAATATGCGGTTGCGGACGTGCTGACGCCGCCGGCAGAGTGGGCGGGCGCGTTCGATTTCGTGTTCGAGGCGTACACGGTTCAGGTGCTGCCCGGCGCCGCCCGGCGGGCCTGCGCCCGGTCCATCGCCGCGACGGTAGCGCCGGGCGGGATTCTCCTGGCCGTAGCACGCAGCCGTCGAGAGGAGGACGCCGAGGGTCTAATGCCGTGGCCGCTAACTCGTGCCGAACTGGACGAGTTTCGGGCGCCGGGTCTGGCCCTGGCGAAGTTGCTCGAAGTCGTGGAGCCAGGCGATCCCCCCGTACCGAGATTCGTGGCCGAGTTCAGACGGGCCTGAGCTCCACCGGCATCGAGAAGCGCTTCGACGTGTGCTCAAACCCGACCGCTTCGTAGAACGAGTGGGCGGCGGCGCGCTCCAGCCGGCTCGTTAGTTCGATCCGGTCGCAACCCCAGTTCCGTGCCTGCTCCACGCTCGCCTCGACCAGCTGCCGTCCGATTCCCCGCCCGCGGCAGCCCTCGTCCACAACGATGCTCATCAGCCTCGCGGTCGGTGCGTCTGCATGGAGCAACCAGGAATAGGTGACCCCGGCAACTCCCACCACCCGGCCGCCGACGACGATCACCAGCACCTTGTCCACGCCCGTACCCGCCAGGCGGCGAAGTCGGATGCAGATCTGTTCCGGCGTCTGGGGCTTGTGCATGAGTTGCTCGATGAGCGGCGCCAGCACCTCTGCGTCTCGCTCTCCGGCATCTCGGATTTCCACGTCCACGCCGCCAGGATACCCTGCCGGAACGGCGCCCGCGGTAGGGCTCAGCTGCGCGTCATTGCCATTTGGCAAGCCTATCCATAACCGATCTTCACGACTCGTTCCGTGGCGTGGGCCCTCCATGGAACCTCCATCCAGCGTCCATCTACGCTCCACCCCCGATCCACCGCGAGCACCGAGACTCGGGTTCTACCGAACACGGGCGGCGGACACAGCGCACGCCAAATCGGCTTGAACTGTGCCACCCAACTCCCGGTCCGGCACTACATCGGTGCAACAGGAGATCAGCGATGAACTCGATCCATCGCGTGGGGCTTGGCATCGCCGGCCTCGTCGCCGTCCTGGTGATGGCCGTAGCGGTATTCGTCCAGGGCAGCATTGGCGGTTCGACCGCCCAGGCGCAAGCGCCCGACCAGAACTCGTCGGACTCGGCCGCTGCCACGGATGCCACGGCTCTCGACCCCGAAACGATCTACATCAACCCGGTCCCGACCGCGCCGGTGATAACGGTGATCCACACGCCAAGGCCCGCCCGGCGCAAGGCGGCGGCGCCAGTGATCCATGTCATCGTGCCCAGTCAAACCAGCGACGACGGCGGGAGCGACGATTGATGGCAGCCACGGATCCCACGCCAACCCCGGCCCGCGCGCACCCCGCCAGATCTCGCCCCGACGCGCGGCCTATGCGGCTCGTGATCGGAGCAGGCGGCCTCGCAGCGTTCTCGGCCCTCGCGGCGGCCATCGTTCTTCCGCCGACCCCGGCCCCTTCCGCCACGGCCGACACTCAGCAGGCCAATGTTGCCCCAACCGGGACTCCGATCGATGTTCAGCGCCCAATTCAGTACGTTCAGCTCCAGCCGGGCCAGACGGCCCCACCGGGAGCCACCGTGATCGACCCGGCGGCGCCCACGCCGATGACCATCGTCGTGACCATAACGGCACCGCCCGCACCCGCTCAGAAGTCTCGAGTTATCAGGACCACGCAATCGGGCAAGGTCTTGCCGTGAACTTCGCCGCCCCCGCGGCCGTCCGCAATCAGGCCCGTGCCGCGATGCTCGCAATCCGCAGCGACGAGACCGTTGAGGTAGAGCCCTACAGTCTGACCACGACCTCGATGGGCGGCCGATTCGTCGTGCACGTCGACCCGTCGGGCCATGCCGAAGAAGCGGCACGCGCCTGCCGCATGGCGGTATCGCGGGTGGATCGATGGGCGTCACGACTGACCCGGCATTCGGACACCTCCGACCTGATGCGCCTCAACGCCGATCCGGCCGCGGCGGTCCCGGTCCGACCGATTCTTGCCGCGGCGCTGGCAGCGGGCCTCTCCGCCACAGAGGCAAGCGAAGGATTCGCTGACATAACGCTCCTGGACGCGCGGCTGCGGGCCGAGGGCATCGCCCCTGCCGAAACCACGTCGCGTCCTGGCGAGTGGAAACTGGTCCGACGCCGCCGCGGCGCCGCGATCGTCCGCCGGCCGCCCGGTCTGAGCTTCGACCTGGGCGGTGTCGGCAAAGGCTGGATCGCCGACCGCACCCTGAATCTGCTGGCGCGGTGGCGGAGCGCCGTCGTAGATGCGGACGGCGACCTCGCCGTGCAATGCGCGCCGGGCAGCCACTGGGACGTCGCGATTGAAGATCCACGTTACGAGGGATCGAACCTGGCGGTCCTGCGCCTCGCCGCGACCCCGCGGAACGGTTCCACGCGGTGGGGAGTGGCTACGTCCGGCACGTCGATTCACCGCTGGAACGTGAACGGCGCCGCCACCCACCACCTCATCGATCCACGGACGAGGCTGCCAGCCGCCACGGACGTCGTTCAAGCCACGGTCGTGGCCGGCTCGGCGCTGCGAGCCGAAGCACTCGCCAAAGCGGCGGTCATCGCCGGTAGCGTCCAGGGTTTCGCTCTCCTGGAGCGCGCTGGCGTCCGTGGCGCCGTTCTGCTGACCACCGACGGCCGGACTCTCGCCCTGCCCGTCACGCTTAGCCTTCTGGCGGAGTAGGGCCATGGATGACAACCGCAAGCAACCCCTGCATCCGGGCGCCTACGAGACGCTCGCGGCGGCTGCGCGAGTCAACAAGGAGCTCCCACAAAGGCCGGGCGCCAACTCCCTGTCCGCCTCGCTGCCGGGATCGGCCGCCCTTCGGACACCCATCGCGGCGCGGCCCATCCAGCGCCCCGGCTCACTGCCGCCCCCGCCGCAGGTGCCGGGTCTCACCTTCCCGCGGCCGGTGGCACGGGCAGGGAATGTCTATCGAGGTCTGCCGGCGCCGGTCAAGACCATCGGCTGGTTCGCGGTCGCGTTCGCGGTTGCTCTGGTGGTCGGAGCCACGGCACCGACCGCCTTCTCGCGTATCGCCGCAGTCCTGGCCGTCCAACCCGGCTTGCTCGCCTGGTACTGCGTCCGCGCGCTGGGGTTCCTCGCCTATGGAGTACTGGCCGGTTCCGTTCTGTACGGCCTGCTGTTGTCCACGAAGATCCTCGACGTCATCGCCCACCGCCCCGTGAGCTTCGCGCTTCACAAGGACCTATCGATCGCGGCCCTGATCGTCGGCACCGTCCACGGCCTGCTGCTGACACTCGACCAGAGCTACAACTTCACGCTGGTCTCGATCCTGGTCCCATTCCAGTCGCCGTACGCACCGCTCGCGGTGGGCGTCGGCCAGCTGACCCTCTACACCGCGGCGGTGGTGACCGCCACCTTCTACGTCCGACGCCAGATCGGGCAGCGGACCTGGCGGACCATCCACTACATCACTTTTCTGGTGTTCATCGGCTCGACAGTGCACGGCATCTCGTCCGGTTCGGACAGCGGCACGCCATGGGCCTTCTGGATCTACCTGCTGACGGCCACCGCAACGATCTTCCTGACGACCTACCGAATCGTAATCAGCGTCGCGGCGCACGCCAGCGCTCCCTCGACGGAACTGTTCGTCCCCTACGGCACAAGACCCGCCCAACCCGGTCCGCTGGACCGCCCGGGCGCCAGAAGTGGAGGTTACCCGTGGCCTTCGTAATCGCAGAACCCTGTATCGACAGCATGGACCAGTCGTGCGTGGAAGTCTGCCCCGTCGACTGCATCTCCGGCGACCCTAACCTCGACCGCAAGTTCTACATCGATCCGTCCAACTGCATCGACTGCGGTTCATGCCTCCAGGCCTGTCCCAACGAGGCCATCTTTCCCGCCCATCAGCTACCGGCGGAATGGTCCGGGTTCGCCTGGGTCGACTCCACCTGGTATGTGGATCCGGAGGCCGCCAGGGCCGCGGTCGACGAATACCTGCCCGCCGACAACGCCCGTCTCGGCTCCTGAATGGCGCTCGACGGGTCGCCTCCGATACCGAGCAACCAACCGTGGTTCCGCTCCTGGGCAGACTCCACTATCGTTGCCACGATGGGATCTCGAATTCTGGTCGCCGACGACGAACCGCATATCCGAGCCGTGGTCCGCGCCTACCTCGAGCGCGAGGGCTACGACGTCGTAGAGGCCGAGGACGGCGAGTCGGCGCTGGAACGCGCCCGCAACGACGGCCTCGACCTCCTGGTCCTGGACGTGATGCTGCCGGGCCGGTCCGGATTCGACGTCCTTCGGGCGTTGCGCAGCGAGGGCTCGAACGTGGGAGTCCTGATGCTGACCGCCCGCGACGACGTCATCGACCGCGTTGCCGGGCTTGAGCTCGGGGCAGACGACTACGTTACCAAGCCGTTCGAGCCGCGCGAGGTCGTGGCCCGAGTCGGGGCCATTCTACGGCGTTTCGGCCGGCCCACTTCCACGTCCGCCGGCGCCGCAGCGGCCGCTGCAGATGCGCCTCCGCTCCGACCCGCGTCCACGTTCTTCGACCTGACCATCGACCTCGACGCGCGTGAAGTCAGTCGCGGCGGCGCCGGCGTACCTCTCACCCGCACCGAACTGGACATCCTGGCCGCCCTGGCCGATCAACCGGGTCGGGTGTGGACGCGCGAACAGATCGGGCAGCGCGTCTTCGGCGAATCGTTCGACACGTTCGATCGCACCATCGACAGTCACGTGAAGAATCTCCGAGCCAAGCTCGGCGCCCGGCCGGACAACGGCGTTTACGTGGAGACCGTTCGCGGCGTGGGTTATCGCGCGGCGAGACCCACGGACCTTGCCTGAGACCGGGGAGGAGCCGTGAGCCTTCGCTGGCGAATCGCGATCGGATTCGCGCTGGTAGCCCTGGCCACGGCGGCGGTCATCGCCCTCGTCGTCCCACCGATCATCAACCAGGGCTTCTCCGACTACGACAGCGACGGAGACGCGGGCAGACAACCGGCGGCGGTGGTATCCCTGGTCACGGACGACCAGACGTCGGGCCCGGGGCCGGCCGCGGGTCCTAACCAATCGCCCGATGACGGCGCGCCCGCAGGGCCCGCGAACAACGCCCAGGCCCAGACTGACACGATCATGCGCCTCATCGCAGCCGCGATCGCTGCGGCGGCCGTGGCATCGCTATTCGGACTGTTTGGTGCCGGCCGGCTCGTGCGGCCGCTTACGCGCCTGGAGATGGCCGCGGCGGCGGTCGCTCGTGGAGACCTCAGCCGACGCTCCGGCCTTGCCGATAGGACCGACGAGTTCGGGCAGCTGGGCCGCTCGTTCGACTCGATGGCCGGCGAGCTGGAGACGGCCGAACTTACGCGCCGCCGCTTCCTGCAAGATGCGGCCCACGAACTCCGAACGCCGCTGGCGGTGATTGAGGCCACGTCCAGCGCCATTCTCGACGGCGTGTACACACCGGAACGACGCCACCTGGAGACCATTCGCGACCAATCGCGAGTGCTCGCCCGGATCGTCGACGACCTTCGAACGATCAGCCTCGCCGAAGGCGGCAACCTGCACCTGGAACGGAGCCGCGTGGATGTCGCGTCGATTCTCCATTCGGTCGCGGCCGGATTCGAGGCTCGTGCCGCGGCCGGCAAGATCGCTCTCTCCGTCGAGGCCTCGGCGGGCTTGGTCGTGAAGGCCGATCCGGATAGGCTGCGTCAGATGCTTGGCGCCCTCGTCGACAATGCCCTGCGCCACACTCCGGAGGGCGGCTCCGTGCGTCTGAGCGCCGCCGAACGGACGCCGACGGCAGCCACGGCAGCCGACCGGTCAACCTCTGCCAGGACGTCGATTCGGCTGGCCGTGGAGGACTCTGGCTCGGGCATACCGCCGGACTCGCTGTCTCGTATCTTCGAGCGCTTCTACCAGGCCGACGCATCGCGCGCCCGCGGAACTGGCACGAGCGGACTTGGTTTGTCTATCGTGCGAGCGCTGGCAGAAGCCCACGGCGGGCGAGCTGGAGCGGAGAACCGGGCCGAGGGAGGGGCGCGGCTCTGGATCGAACTGCCCCGCGTAAGTCCCGGCCGATAGGATTAGTTCAAATAGTCTTCGCCGCGAGCTAGACTCGATGCCATCCGAACATAGCTCGCTGGAGAAATCCGATGTCCGACTGGGGTTCGCCGATGATCGGGTTTGGCCCGCTCGGGGAGGGCGCCGAGGAGCGGCAGGAGCGCATCGAACTCGTAGGCCCTCATCTGCGTGTTTCCGGCTGCATCTCTCTGCTGCGGTTCACGCGCCTCTCAGACCTGATCAATCACACTCGAGGCTTCGTGAAACTCATCGACGCGGATCTTCTTCGTCGAAACGGTGACGAGACCGGTCTGTCCGTGCCCGAGTTGATGGTCAACCAGGACGAGATCACGTTCATCGGCCAGAAGGCGGGTGAAGCCTCAACCGCCGAGACGGCGCAACCCGGGGGCATGGACCGGCCGCTCATGGAACGGACCCCGCGCGACCTGGTGATCTTCACGGCCGGCCACACATTGACCGGACGGATATTCCTGTTTGCCGAGACGGACGTGACCGCGTTCGTGGACTCGCCCGACCCGAGATGGGTACCGATGATCAACGCCACGGCTCGCTCGCTGGCGGACCGGCGAGTAATCAGCCACTTCGCCCTGATACTCGTCAACCGAACTCAGATCACGGCCGCGTCGCTTCTCCACATGGCCGGCGCAGCGGTCGAATCGGGCGTCGCGGGCGACTGAAGCGATCCGACCCGGAATCGAAAGAGCCGACCCGAAGGCCGGCTCTTTCTACTTTGCGACGAAAAGTTACGGCCTGGCGCCTGCGAGGGCATTGCGACCCAGGTAGAGGGCGGTGTCGCCCAGCTCTTCCTCGATGCGGAGGAGCCGGTTGTACTTGGCCACGCGCTCGGATCGCGACGGGGCGCCCGTCTTGATCTGGGCCGTGCCCATCGCGACCACGAAGTCGGCGATCGTGGTGTCCTCGGTCTCACCGGAGCGGTGGCTGACCATGGCCGTCCAGCCGGCGCGTCGCGCCATCGCGATCGCATCGATCGTTTCGGTGATCGTGCCGATCTGGTTGAGCTTGATCAGGACCGAGTTGGCGGACGACTCGCGAATGCCGCGAGCGATGAACTCGGGGTTCGTCACGAAGATGTCGTCGCCGACGAGCTGCACCTTGTCGCCGAGGCGCTTGTTGAGCTCGGCCCAACCGGCCCAGTCCTCTTCGGCGAGACCGTCTTCGAGGGAGATGATCGGGTACTTCTTGATCCAGCTTTCCCAGAGGTCGATCATCTGGCCGGAGTCGAGGGTTCGGCCTTCCTTCTCGAGGCGGTACTGACCGGTCACCTTGCCCACGCCGGTGCCTTCCACGAGAACGGAGCTGGTCGCCGGATCGAGAGCGATGGCCACTTCTTCGCCCGGCTTGTAGCCGGCCTTCTCAATGGCCCGCAGGATGACTTCGACGGCCGCCTCATTGGACGCCAGCGACGGGGCGAAGCCACCCTCATCGCCCTGGCCCACGGAGAAGCCCTCGGCGCTCAGGATGGACTTGAGGGCGTGGAATACCTCGGCGCCGGCGCGCAGGGCCTCGCTGAAGGTCGGGACGCCGACCGGCGCAACCATGAACTCCTGGAAGTCCGTGGAGTTCACGGCGTGCTTGCCGCCGTTGAGGATGTTGAAGAACGGGACCGGCACGATGCGCGCGCCGACTCCGCCGAGGTAACGGTAGAGCGGCATCTCGTAGCTGGCCGCAACAGCGTGCGCGGCAGCGAGAGAGACGCCGAGGATCGCGTTGGCNNGGCGCCGAGCTTGGCCTTGTTCGGGGTGCCGTCGAGGGCGATGAGAGCGGCGTCGAGGCCGGCCTGATCGGATGCGTCCGCGCCGAGCAGCTCGGGGGCGATGACCTCGCGGACATTCTTGACGGCCTTGAGGACGCCCTTGCCGCCGAACTTGGTCTTGTCGCCGTCGCGCAGCTCCACGGCCTCGTTGACGCCGGTAGAGGCGCCGGACGGAACGCCGGCCCGGCCGACAGAACCGTCACTGAGAACGACGTCGACTTCGATAGTGGGATTGCCGCGCGAGTCGATGATCTGGCGCGCTTCGATTAGATCGATGCTGGTCATTAGTGCTCCGTCTACTTCTTGTCGAGCAGGATAGCGACGCCGGGCAGTTCCTTGCCCTCCATAAACTCCAGGGAGGCACCGCCGCCGGTGGAAATGTGCGTCATCTTGTCGCCGAGGCCCTGCTGTTCGACCGCGGCAACGGAGTCGCCGCCGCCCACGACGACGGTCGCGCCGGCCTGGGCTCGGCCGGCGAGGAAGCGTGCGATCTCCTTGGTCCCAACCGCGAAGGTCGGGATCTCGAAGACGCCGAGTGGACCGTTCCAGAAGACCGTCTTGGCCGGCTCGAGGGCCTTGCGCATCAGCTCCAGGCTCTGCGGACCGACATCGACGATGTTCCAGGAGGCCGGCACCTTGTCGGCGCTCAGGGTCTTGTATTCGCTGCCGCGGGTGACTTCCTTGGCCACGAC
>PMLK01000047.1 GCA_003158875.1 Chloroflexota bacterium | reverse complement strand
GCGCGGGAGTGGCGGCGCGGCGCGCGGGAGTGGCGCCGGGCGCGGGAGTGGCGGCGCGGCGCGGCGACAATTCGCCTGGCACCAGTGGCGTTCCCACCAGGTGGGCATAACGAACGGTTGTCGGCCTGCGAGCGGTCCAGCGCGTCACACGTTCCCAGTACCTGGGCATTTCTTGCCGCAGAGTGGCCAAAGCAGCGGTTCGCGGTCGAGATTGATGCCCAATCCGGGCATTCCCGACCTACACCCGAGGTACACGAGGTGCTAGGCGTCCGATATGCCCAGCACGTGGGCAGGGCCCCGGGGCCCGAGTTTGTGCAGGGCCCCGTGCCCAGCGAGTGGGAAAACCCTGCTCAGGCCGCACCTGGGTAGCGCGGCGCACGCCACTCCCCGCGCGGGGCGCGCGCCGCCCGCGCGGCGCACGCCACTCCCCGCGCGCCACTCAGAATCGAAAGGGCGGCTGGCCCGAAGGCGCGACCGCCCTTTCCGTTGCTCGCCGTATGAGATCTAGCTGCCGGTCGCAAACCAGCCGTAGAAATCCTTCAGAACCCCGTCCGCTTGCCAGCCGATGATCACAGCCATGTTGTTTCTCGAGGCGACCTCGGAGATCTTGGATCCAGCGAAGCCGACCGTCACGGACGATTGCTTCCAGTTCCTGCCGTCGGGGCTGCTGTAGACACCCCAGTTGTTCGCCAGCTTGGAGGGGGCGTCGAGGGCGACGATCTCGCCGCCCACCATTCCCCAGCCGCTATCGGATGTCGTGAGCCCCGACTGGGCCCAGGAGACGCCACTGGCTGAATACCACCAGGTTATCGGCTTGAGGTTGGCCGGCAGTGTCGGAGTCGGCGTCGGTTTGGGTGTGGGAGTGGTCCTGATCAGACCCGCGCCGGCCGAAGTACCGGCGCTGGCGAGGCTCGTCGGACGTGCCGAGGCGGCCGGTCCCGGAATTGCGGTCCTGGCCGTCGCAACGAAGCCGTAGCCCATGCCGGCAATGGAGGTGACATTCGCCGGCAGACGCCAATCGCTCCGGATCGTCCACGTGCGGCCGCCAGTGGAGGTCCAGGCGGTTGTGGCGCCACCCTTACCAGGGTCGCTGCCGACCGCGATGAAACCGTAGTGGTAAGAGGCGACGATGAGCGGCAGTCCGGCCGCCACGGTGATGGAGCCGGCATGCCAGGTATCGCCGTCGGCCGAGTACATAACCGATGGGCCGTCTGCCCTGTCTGTGGACACCACGAAGCCGCTCGGCCCCGAGGCGATGGAAGTGAACTCGCCCGGCGTGTCGTCCTGGAAGTTGGTCTGTTTCCACACTCCCGGCCTGGTCATGTGCCAGATCATGCCGTTGTCGCCATCGGTGTTCGTGATCTTGCCCACGGCGATGATTCCACCATGGCCGTCGGAAATCGCCTGCAGTACGACAGGGCGGCCGGTGACGACTGCCTGATCGGCGGTCGCGATCTTAGTCAGGCCTGTCGGCCTCAGTTCCTGGACCCACAGGCCGCCGTTGGTCGAGTTGAGGATCGATGTGCCGGTTGGCCCCGTGGCGAAGACGTAGAAGCGATCCGCCGACGAGGCGATCGGTCCCAGCGAGTAACCCTTGCTCACGTCCGGGGTCATGGGCACGTTGCCCGCCGCCAGAGACAAAACGAAATCGCCCGCCGCCAGCTGGCCGGAAATGGGGCGAGCGGCTCCCAGAGCGAGATCGCCACCGAGTGAAACCAGACCCGAAGACGATTCGCCGACGAGAACGACACGGTTGCCAACAGATGTCACTTTGGCGCTGGCTACGGGAGCACCCGTGCTCTGGATCGGGATCCAGTTGACGCCGTCGTCCGTGACCCAGACCAGCTCCGAGACGGTCGCCTGCGGGGTGCTGCCGGGTAGAGTCGGCCCGGCCTGAACAACGGCCGGCGTAGCCACCCTGGGGGCCCCGAAGGACACCAGGCTGTTGCCCACTCGAGTCACTCCGTCGATCGCGACGCCCGCCAGGTCCGTCGGAGCGGTGCTCTCGGTCCAGGTCTTGCCATCCGCCGTGCTCCAGGACGCCGACAGACCCGGCGACGAATCGCCCAGGTCGCTGCCCACGGCGACGAAGCGGCCGTCGATGGCCGCGCACGACACGGCCATGAAGCCGTTGAGCGGAGTGGCTGCCTCAACCCAATTGCGGCCCGTCGATGAGTACCAGGCGGCCGACCGAGTGGGTCCGGAGCCGATCCACAGACCGACGATCATGAATCCGCCGTCCCACGTCCCCACGACGGAAGGTGTGTAGGCCCCGCCGTCCCCAACCGCGCCCGGAAGCACGACCGGCGCCCATGACGATCCGTTGGTCGACAACCAGGCAACGCCGTTGCCCGCAGACACGGACGTTCCGTTTTGCGTCGTCACTCCCCCGCCCATCATCTGGCCGCTACCGTAGTCGACCTGCATCTGGGCCCAGGCACTGCCGTCGTGAGAGTGCCACGCGCTCGCGGCCACGTCCGTGGTGGATGACCCGAGGCTGTTGCCAACGACAATCAGCCCGCCGTTGCCGTCGTCGGAGATTCCCTGGGCCACGAATGTGCGGCCGTCCATCCCGAAGGCACCGGCGGAGGATCGCTGGGTCCATGTGGAACCGTCGGAGCTGGACCAAACGGTGGTGGTCGCATTGACGGTGCCGACCATGAGCAGCGTGTCGTCGACGGTGGCGAAGTAGGGGCCGTAGTCGAAGGACGCAACAGGCAACTTGGTCGGGGCATGCCAATCGATCGTGTAAACGCTGCCGCCCGGAGTGTCGAGCGTTGGGTGGCTCGGCAGCGCCACGAGCAGGCCGGCCACGATCGCGAAGGTGGCTACGAAGCCGCCGACGCCGAAGACTCCACGAGAGCCCGGCCGACCCAGACGGCCCAGGCGGCCGCCGATGCGGGCAAGACGGTTCATCGCGCCGGACCCGATCAGATTCCCTACGGCCCGGGCCGTGGTCGCGGCTCCGGCGATGCTGGACGTGCCCGACTTGCGGCGCCTAGAGAGAGGGTGGGGCGCATTCGGGCGTGCCGGGCGTGTCGGGCGCGCAGCGGATCGACCTGCGGCCGCAGCTTCCCCGGCTATCGCGGCTGACTTGGCTGAATGGGCGGTGTGGGCATGATCGGCCGCAGATTCGGCGGATTCGGCTTTCGCCGACCCGGCGACCGGTGATGACTTCGCCGCGGGAGATGACTTCGCCGCGGGAGATGACTTCGCCGCGGGCGGCACCTTGGCTGCTGCATTGGGCGACGTGGCCGTCGTCGGCGACGCAGCCGCCTTGGGCGACGTGGCCGAAGCCTGGGGCGACGCAGCCGCCGGTCGGACTCGGATTGCCTGGTCGGAATGCGACAGATCGGCCTTGCGAGGCATCGACACCGGCTGTGGCGCAGCGAAGGCGTCGTCGAAAACCGATCCGCAATTGGCGCAATACGGAACACCGGCGGTTCGTTCGCTGCCGCAGTCGTGGCAGACCGGATTCTGCGACGACCGTGGCGTCTGGCCGATTTCGGTCGAGTCCTGAGGTTCTGTCATGCGGTTGTCGCCGGGCTGGGCCTCGACGTTTCGGTCTGTCATCGGGGTGTTGCCCACCTCTGTCGATAGTCGGCTCTTCAACCGGCCCGGCCGGCTTCGAGACGGGCTCGAGACAGGAAGCCGAACGCGGCGAAGACTCGAAGTCTGCCACGGATTGGCCGAACAGGGCTTGCACGGTGTGTCCTGAGACCGCCCTCCCTGCGCCGCATCGGCTATATCGTCGGCCCAAAACTGGCCGTTCTTCGCCGGCGGCCCCACAATATCGTTGACGGCAGCCACCAAGATGCACGCCCAATCTTGGTATTCGCCCAGCTAGGCGGAGGAGTAACCGATGAGCGACGAGCACGGCGCCGGCAGCCACGTCGGAGGCCAGGCAGTTCCGCAGCAGCTCGAGGAGCTGCGTCAGATGGTCCGCGACGGCTCGATCGACACAGTGATCGTCGCCTTGACCGACATGCAGGGTCGCCTGATGGGCAAGCGCGTCCAGGCCGAGGCATTCCTCAAGGGCGTCGTGGATCACGGCATCCACTTCTGCACATATCTCCTCGGCACCGATATGGAGATGAACACCCCAGACGGCTTCAAGCTGATGAACTGGGAGACGGGCTACGGCGACTGGATCGGCCGCGAGGTCTGGGAGACAACGCGCATCCTGCCCTGGCTGGAAGGCAGCGCGATGGTTCTGTGCGATGCCACGGACGAGGCCGGAGTGGAGATCCCGGTCTCACCCAGAACGATGCTCAAACGCCAGGTGGCCCGGGCGGCCGGCATGGGCTATGTCGTCAAGTCCGGGACGGAGTTCGAGTTCTACGTGACCAGCGACACCTATGAAGACATGGCCGAAAAGGGCTACGAAGACATCGAACGTGTCGGTCACTACAACGAGGACTACCACCTCCTGCAGGCCACGAAGCTCGAGCCGCTGTATCGGCAAATCCGAAATCAGATGACGGCCGCTCGCATTCCGATCGAATTCAGCAAGGGCGAGGCCGCTCCGAGCCAGCACGAAGTCAACATTCGGTATGACGAGGTCCTCGAATCGGCCGATCGCAGCGTGATCTTCAAGCACGGCGCGAAAGAGATCGCCTGGCTGAACGGATACGGCCTGACATTCATGGCCAAGCCGTACGCCGATTGGACCGGCTCCAGCGGCCATCTCCACATATCCCTATGGGACAAGAGCGGCGAGAAGGCCCAGTTCTTCGATCCCGCTTCGACCGCGCCGTACGGAATGGGCCAGACGATGCGCTGGTTCCTGGGCGGCATGATGGCTCTTCAGCGTGAGCTCGCCCTGTTCATCGCCCCGAACGTCAACTCCTACAAGCGCTACGCCGTCGCTTCGTGGGCACCGGTAAACGTCGTGTGGGGCCGCGACAACCGCACTACCGGGCTGCGCGTCGTGGGCGCCGGTCCCGCGCTACACATCGAGAACCGCTTCCCCGGCGGCGACATGAACGCGTACCTCGCGTATGCCGCCGTCGTCGGTGCGGGGCTCTACGGCATCGAGCACAAGATCGAGCCGCCGGCCGAGTTCCGGGGCAACGGCTACGTGGCCACGGACTGCGACCGCATGCCGCGCGCCTTGTACGAAGCGATCGACGTGCTGGAGAAGAGCAAGGCCGCGGTCGAGATCTTCGGGCAGGATGTGGTTGACCACTACCTCAACGCCGCTCGCGTGGAACGTGACGCCTACGACGCCGCGGTTCACGCCTGGGACCGCGAGCGCTACCT